>JBOGOU010000025.1:0-7308 GCA_050748205.1 Pyrinomonadaceae bacterium
TCTCACAGGTGGGGAAGGTGGGCTCGCCCCCGCCTCAACTCTGAAATTCATTCAAATTCAAAAACAATCTATTCAAGTCTCAAAGTCTCCGGTGACCTGAAGGCTGTTCCACCTTGAGGCGGGGGCAAGCCCACCTTCCCCACCTGTGAGACTTTCAAACCTGAATAGTTTTCTGTGACCCTAGCAGGCTGCGGAAAAACTAGCGATTTGTTAGTGATTTCGCTTCATGAAAACTTTTGCTTATCGATGAAGTGCCATCTTCTTTCTGCGGTTGATCCCTTGAGTGGCTCATTGGCCACTTTGTTTCGCTTGCCTGAGCGCCTTCCGGCCAGTGGTCGCAGTCTTTCAGGTGACCGCGGCCAGATTTCTAATGCGAACCAGGTTATAGGCCGCGGTCGCGAAGATGAAGATCCAGTTGACGCGTTCAGTGCCGCGATGACGCAGCTTGCGCAGCAGGCCCACCGACTTCAGCCAGCCGAAGATCTCTTCGATCCGTTTGCGCTTCCGTTGACTGATTTGATAGCCCTCGTGGCGCGTCGTGCGACCATCGATGGCCGACTTGCGATTGGTATTGTTCTGGGCCACATGCGGCGTTACCTGGAGTTCACGCAAGTCTTTCACGAAACCATGGGTGTCAAGAGCTTGTCGCCACCCAACGTTACTCTGCCATGGCCACTAAGCGCTGCGGCAAAGTCCAGGGCCGTGTCTCGCTCGGCTGTGCCCGTCGCCGCGCTCACGCAAGCAGAAACCGCCAGGCCATTACGATTCTCCATCAACAGATGGCCGGCGTAGCCCAGCTTCGCTTCTTTGCCTTTGCCCTTGCGACACAACATTGCCGTCGGAGCAGTAGTAGATTGATGAGTTTCGTTCGAACGCTTTTGGCCATGAAAGTTCACTGTCGGATTACCAGGATCATCTGGCGGCGGCTGGTTTGTCTCATCCTTCGACTTGAAACTCTTCAGACTCGCGGCCGCTTCCAACAGCGTCCCGTCAACCGTGAAGTGTTCATCGCTGAGCAACTCGTGCCGGCGCGCCTGTTCCAATACCCCCGCAAAGAATTGTTCGGCGATCTCCCCGCGCAACAGACGCTCGCGGTTCTTGGTGAAGGTCGTGGGATCCCACACGCGGTCGTCCATGTTCAGACCCACGAACCAGCGAAACAGCATGTTGTAATCCAGTTTTTCCATCAGCAATCGCTCACTGCGCACGCTGTAGAGCACTTGCAGCAACAGCGCTCGCAGCAACTTCTCCGGCGCGATCGATGGTCGCCCCATCCGCGCGTAAAGTTTATCGAACTGTGGCGACAGTTCCGCAAACACGGCATCCGACAGCTTGCGGATCGCTCGCAGCGGATGGTCTTGCGGTACCCGCTGCTGCGGCGACAAATAACTAAACATCCCGGCTTGCTGAAGATCATCTCCGCGCATTGGTCTTCGTTCTCCTGGTGGCGAGGCTCTGCTACTCGCTCTTATTTACGTTGGACCATGCGCGAAGGTTACTTTTTGAGCAGCCTGCTAGGATGGCAGCTAACAGATTTGAAGGTTCGGAAATCAGTTGCGACGATCACTGCAAAGTTACGGGCCTGTCGTGCTCTGGCCCGCTCTTGAACTGTCGTTCGCAACCGGCCACGCCGGTGCGGAATCACATCTGTCTCGAACGTTTTTTTTCGTCCGCCATCACATTTCTTTGCGATCAGAGCCGTGACTGGTGTAATCTTTGGCGCCCGCTTGCTCGGTCGTTTAATAAGCTAAGCATCGAGTTTTCTCGCGTAAATTCTATGTGAGTCCGAGGTCAGATATTAATGAGCAATATTCGAAATCTAATGCAAAGAGGAGTCTCAATATCTCGCCCTACCAAAATCATCATTGTTTGGGCGAACCAGTCCTGCCGAACCGACTGTGATTTTGATCCGCAATTTGTAAAGGAGTGCAATTGAACTATTCACGTCTCGGGCTGGCGGCGCTTGGTGGCACGGTCGCGTCTTTTGCCTTTGGTTTCTTAGTGTTGTGGCTGGTGCCAGCTCTTATAAAAGAAGGCCACAAGTACCCGGCCGTATTCCGACCTAAAGAAGAAATGTTTACTGTTATGCCAATTGGAATCGTCGCAACTTTCATAGCGATCCAAGTTGTCGCCATAATTTTCGCAATGATACATCAGGGCGGATCGGGCACTACGGAAGGTGCGCGCTTCGGCGTTCTCATTGGCATTTTCGTGGTTTGCGCATTTGTGCTGCACAACTACGTGAACCTGAACATCGGGCTGAAACTCGCTCTGGGACAGGCTGTGGCTTACTTCGTCCAGTGGACTATCATCGGCATAGTCATCGGTCTTATTTACAAACCCCTCGCTACACCATAATCGTGAATATATCTGTTGTTGTTTTGCGTCTGAAGCCTTGATTGTGGTTTTTAGCCATTGAGAAAGAGATAGGCTTTGTTGGCTAATTCATTCCAGTGAAAGAGCCTCACCCGCTTCGTTTGCGATCTTATCTAATCAAGGGATCTATTACGGCTCGTTCAGTACGAAATCAGGCGATTTCCACCTCGGAATTCATCCCATTCCCGCGGGAGCTAAAGTAGGAACTCCAAACATCTCGATAACGTTCCGAGTCTCGGATTTCCGTTCATACACCTCCGATCTCAGTTGCTACTACCGTGAAGGCGATCAAACTCCACAGTCGGATGCGCTGGGCCGCTAACGGCGAGCAACGGAACATTTCACACAACCGCTTTCTGTATACCGGAACTGTCAACTAAACACTATTGCCCTGGCAGGCTGTTGAAGAAACTAACGATTTGTTTAGAGGCGGGCGTTGCCCGCCGGTTTAAGATGCGATTGCAAAGGGTTTCTGGATCCCCCCAACTTGGATCGGCGGGCAACGCCCGCCTCTAAACGCACATAAAAGACTTTTTCAGCAGCCTGCTAGCAGCCTGCTAGAGGCTGTTCCAACTTCGCGATCCTACGTACGTTGCAGCAACGCCTGACCCTGCAATCCACCAGCTTAAGCTGTGGCCAGCCACATTGACCTTCAAGTCAGCCAGAAATACATTTACATCTGGTTGCCGAGCGAGTCATGATTTGAAGATGTCTATCCTGATTGCCGAAGACAATGTAGCCCAACGCGGTTATTTGCGCGAGATTCTGGAACGGGAGTTTCACACGCACACCCCAGTACTCGAAGCCGGTGACGGTGAAGAGACGGTAAAGCTGGCGCTCGAACACAAGCCTGACGTTTGTATTCTGGACATCCAGATGCCGAAGCTCTCTGGCGTAAAAGCAGCCAGAGCGATCTGGCGTGAGTTTCCCAGGGCTCGCATCATCTTCTGGACGCAGTTTCCCCACGAAATCTATATCAACGAGATACGCAAGATCGTTAAGTCGGTAGATCCACCGCCGGCTTACGGCTTCATTCACAAGAACAATCCTGAGACGCGCTTTCTTCGGTTCGTTGCTGCCGTGCTGGAAGATGGCGCGGATATGATCGATCCGGCGTTCAAAGATTCCTTCAAGCGGCCTTTGTTGACCGAGTTTGAGGCGGAAGCACTCTACTACCTGGCTCTCGGTCTTTCGAACTGGGCCATCGCTCGCAAGTGTAGTCTTAGCCTTCGCGGAGTAGAAAGCCGGCTGGCAACACTCTATGAAAAGCTCTTCGTTTCTGTGGCCGAAGGCACGGAGCACGAGGCCTATGACAAACTCGCTTACAACGTACGTACCCGAGCATTCTTTGAGGCTCTTCGCCGCGGGTTGCTTAACAACGACGAGTTGGAGAAGGCGTCGCAGGAACTCGAAGCCTGGCTCGAACGAGATAGCAAGCGTTACCTTGAAGAGCAGAAAAAAGAGGCGGGAAAGCGGAAATGACTGACTGGGAGACGCGGCGACACGGAGACGCGGAGAAGGAAGAGTCATAGCTACATGATAGACACAACGGGAAGAGTGGAGGGCCACTCTCCGCGACACACCAATGTCTTCGTGCCGCCGCGTCCCCGTATCTCGTTGTCGCCGCGTCCCCGTGTCTCCCTGCCGCCGCGTTCCCGTGTCTCCCTGCCGCCGCGTCCCCGAATCTCGTTCCTCGCTTTCAGCACCCTGGTGTTTTCCTGTTCCATCCTTCTGCTCCTGCCTCCCGCTCCGGCCTCCTGTCAAACCACCGAGGCCCAGCCGTCGCCTTCGCCGTCTCCTTCGCCATCGCCTTCACCCTCACCGACACCGCCGCTGAATTTGCATCAATGGGGAGCGGTGACGCTATTCCATGGTTTGCCTTCGGATCGCGTGCACGCCATCGCACAGACGGAATTTGGCGTGACGTGGTTCGCTACCGACGGCGGGCTGGCGAGCTATAACGGACGCCGCACCCATGCGGTTATTGCTGAAGGCTTGCCGCCAGGCCGCGTGCTGGCGCTGAGAGTGGATGACTCGGGCGCGCTCTGGATCGGCACTGACAATGGGGCGGCGCGCCTGGCGAATGGCAAGTTCGTTACGATTCGGGAAACCGCCGGCAAAGTGATCACTGCCATCATCACGCCGCAGAACAACCGCGCAATTATCTCAAGCGAGAGCGGCCAAATCTTCGACTGTCAGGTAAAGCAACAAGGGGAACTGATCAGTAGGCCGAGCGAAGGTACTCCGGGCTTGACTTTCATCGTAAGAACGATTCCCGATCAGCCGCTACAAAGCGCCGATGAGGACAGTCCTGGCGCATTGAAGATCACGAGTCTGGCCATGGTGGGTGACAAACTTTATGCCGGCACACAAAGCCGCGGCCTGTTTTTGATTGAAAATGGCGCAGCACGTGAGGTCGTCAGCAAACCGCGCAGCTACTTCATCAATGCGCTGGAAACGGATTCACGCGGACGCCTGTGGGAAGGGTCTCGCGCCCGCATTGACGGAAGCGGACTGTCGGATAGTAGCGATCCACTTAAGCCGGCCAAAACAAATCTGTCCACTGGTTCAGTGACGGCAATTGCTCACGGCGCGGACCGGGACATCTGGGTGGCTACAGACGGCCGGGGCGCGTTTCATCTTGAGGACGGGAAGCCGACCGAGCATTTCACCTTTGAAGAAACGGGCGGCGCGCTTCGTTCGGATCATATCTTTGGAGTTTTCGTCGATTCGGAGGAAGTCGTCTGGTTTGCTACCGACAAAGGTGTCTGTCGCTATGACCCACATTCTATGCGTGCGGAAAACATCTCTGACGATCCGGGCTCCAACTACGTTCGCGCTTTATGGCGAACGTCGCGCGGGCGCTTGCTGGCGGGGACGAATTCAGGCCTTTACGCGAACGCCGGCTCAAGGAAAACGTGGATCGGAATTCCCGAAGTCGGACGGAGGATCGTCTATGCTCTTGGCGAAGACAAAACCGGCCGCGTGCTAGTTGCCACGGCCAATGGTCTGTTTGCGTCGACGCCGTACGACTCATCGTTCACCCGCATTCCATCTCCAACTGAAAGGCTCGCCCAGGGCGACAGCGTGCGCGCGATAGTAAATGTCAACGGCGTGACGTATATCGCGACCTACGGTTATGGGGTTGAGCGCCTGCAAGGGTCGCAGCGCACGCTTGTCTGGCCCGATCCTGCGGCCGACAATCGCTTACGCGAAGTTACCGCCCTTGGGACGGACCCGAGTAGTCGCTTGGTTATTGGGACGGCCAGCGCTGGAGCTTTCTTTTCCGATGGCAAACAGACAAGCACCGAGGTTGCTCTCGATAAACTGAAAGGTCGCGCGATCTGGGCGATCCTTGCTGACGGTTTTGAAACCTGGCTGGCAACAGACAGGGGACTTTACTTATCTCAAGCGGGACAATTGACGGATATCATCTCGGGTGTCAACGCACGCTCGGTCGTGGTTGTCCCCGACAATTCGCCTGTCAGGCAGTTGTGGTGCGCGACAGTTGGCAAGGGTTTGATAAGAGTATTGTTCGACGATCAATTCGGCGCCATCGTCTCGCGTCTGGACGTTGAGCAGGGGCTGCCCTCGCAAAGGGTCTTCGCCGTGTTGTCAGAACGCGCCGCGAACGGCAGCGAGAGTGTCATCGCCGGCACTAATCGGGGTCTGGTGCGTTACGAGCCGGGACGCATTACGCCGACGGTCTTGCCTGCGCGCGTCATTAGTCAGCGAATTCACAGTCAGGAAGAGCTAAGCTCAGGCTTGAAACTCGATTATCCGCAAAACAGTTTGCTGCTCGACGTCACGGCCATTAGCAGTCGTACATTTCCAGAACAGTTTCAATACGCATTCGCGCTTTCCGACAGCGCGGGGAAAGTCATTAGAGAAAAACTGTCGCATGATTCCCAGTTCGCGATGGAGAAACTGGAGCCAGGAACCTATAAGGTTGTGGCGCGAGCGTTTACGAAGGACTTAACTCCCGCGACGCCACTCTCATTCGAATTCACGGTGGCGCGCGCGCCCTTCCCCTGGACCTCCACGGCCCTTGCGGTGCTCTTGACCCTTGCCTTGCTGGCCCTGATCTGGGCCATCCTGGAACGCAGCCGGATTGTTAGAACCAGCGCTGCGCTGGTTGAAGCCAATCAGGAACTGGCCGACGCGCGTCTCAATCTTGCCAACGAAGCCGAGCGAGAGCGGCGGCGCATCGCCCGTGATTTGCACGATCAAACACTTGCCGATTTGCGGCATTTGCTTTTGTTAGCCGATCAGTTGTCCGAAAACCGTCAGCCGGTCGAAAAGATTGGAGACGCGACCGTGCTCCGCGGTGAGATTGAGTCGATCTCTCAGGAGGTGCGCCGAATTTGCGAAGATTTGAGCCCATCTGTTCTGCAGAACGTCGGCTTTGCAGCGGCGCTGGAGTTTGCCTTATCAAATGCCGTGCAGCACGCGCCTTCGGAGCGACAATTCGAGTACGAATTCGTATGCGACGATTTGCTTGAAGAACGCAGCAAGCTCCCACAAAACGTGCAGATGCAGATCTACAGAATTACCCAGGAAGCGGTCAACAACATCTGCCGCCATGCAAATGCCACTCGGGTGAATATGGTTATTGGAGTTTCCTCACAAGGTGAATTCAAAATGGTCATGGAAGACAACGGTGGTGATTTTGATCCCGGCGGCGAAAGAAAAAACGACGGTCGTGGTTTGGCCAACATGCGCGCGCGCGCAAGTCTGATCGATGCTGAGATCTCCTGGTCCAAACGCGATGGTGGAGGGACGGTGTTTACTCTGAAGCGAGCAATGACTGTTGATTGATACTCAGGTGATTTTTCATTTTTCATTTTTCATTTTTCATTCGCGGATGCAACTTGGAAGTGCAACACAAAGTCGGGTGATGCCAATGTTTGCCTTATGATTGGCGAATCAGCC
>JBOGOU010000026.1:0-1730 GCA_050748205.1 Pyrinomonadaceae bacterium
ATACAGCCATCCCAGCGCCGCCGCTACACTTTCTTAAGTCGGCGCTGTTCACTCCGCCAAAATCCGCCACCACTGCGCCCTTGATTTCCAACACTTAACTTGCTATTTCTGCACCGGAAAGTAGCTATTGGTTGACGCTGCAGGTTTCCAACGGTTGATTGGTTTGTTTGGAGAATATGGATTGACATTGTGTCCCAGATGCCAAAGTTCTCAAGTGAGAACTCTAGAGCGATTGTTTCAAGCGTTTCTTTTGGAATGGCGGACCTCCCTCAGACCGCTCGATTGTCCGAAGTTGTCTTGCCTTGGCTTCCGCCGATTTTTGATGGCTGAAGAAACCAATGTGAGAGGATCCCAAGCAGGCCACCGCTGCTCTTCAGTTTGGAAACCTTCGCTGCGCATCGGTACACTTCGTGATATAGAAGGCTTGAACACTCACCGACTGACTAACGCGTCATTGAAATCCTCAAGGTAATTCTCTCAACACAGGTTCTAGCGATCTCCGCACGAGAGTGTTAGGCTTACTTTTCATCTGAACGGGTTTGTTTCTCTAGTGAGACTGAGTCTAAACTGGCTTTTAAAACTCCTTTTTCAGAGCCGTACAGTGGAGGTTGCAAATTTATGCTCCGTTCTCAGGGTATTGTCGAAGATCAAATGAGTCCTCCAGGGAAGCCAACTCAAGCTGCTTGGAAGGCGGCTGTCATGTCCCGAGTGGATCCCCAAAAAACAGCATTACTTGTAATCGATCTTCAAAACGATTTCTGCCGGGATGATGGTGCTGTCGCGGCATTCGGTGGTGATGTCACGCCCTGTAGAACGATCGCTGATCGTATTGACCGGTTCTTACCTGAAGTTCGCGGAACTGTGAGTTTCGTAGCCTTCTTCCGGCTAATTTACGACAGTAACAAGTTGTCAGAAGCGCAGCGGGAGAGACTGCTGAAGAATGGTGAGCCCATAATTTGCCTACCGGGAAGCAGCGGCGCAGAACTTTTTGTGGCTCCCGATCCAACCGACTTCGTCTTCACAAAGCATCGTTACAGCGCTTTCTCCAATGAGCAGTTCTGCAGGCTTTTGCGAGAGCGATCGATAACAACGGTCGCTGTCGCCGGGGTCGACACGCATATTTGTGTCGAGGGGACAGTTCGAGAGGGCTATGACCTGGGATATCGAATGGTTGTGCTTACCGATCTTGTTGCTACAACAGGATCACAATTTGCCAGGCATGAAAATTCCCTTGCTTTATGCGAGAGATACTTTGCCGTAACGATCTCGAGTAATGTTTTTGTAGAGGAATTGGCGAAGCAAATGACGGAGTAGAATTGAAAAGCTTTATCAGGTCTCGGATCTTCAGGGAGTATCTTTGCATACTATTTCCGGAGGTACCCCAATGTTCTATCTGTTTAGCTCCGATTCGGTTCAAGAGAAATGTCTTGGAAGTGCTTTGCTACCCTGAAAGTCACATCATGAGGTTTCGCTATCATGCCAACCATGTGGCTCCAGAGATTAAGGCATGGTATGAAAAGCGAGAACTTGACGACAGATTAAGGAAAACCAGGGGGAAAGGTCTGACAGTATATGCTGAGATAGCCGGACTAGCACCGGAGAAGGCTTTCGATTTTTATCCCCTCCGTGAAGTTGAAATCATAAGAGTTCAAGTAATAGGAAACGTCTACTATGTTGACATGAGGCTCGGACGCTTCGTTGACTACTTCAGCGCGGGTCAACGTGAAGCT
>JBOGOU010000027.1:0-26994 GCA_050748205.1 Pyrinomonadaceae bacterium
GGCGATGAACTTGCGCGGCCGGGATCGTTCTTCCGCGATGATCGCGGCGATTTGACGGTTCTTAGCTCTTTCATCGAGGCGATCGGCGGCTCATCCATCCACTACTGTAGACGAACCGCGGCTGCAAATATTGAAGAGACTAAATCGGCTAAACTAGTACTTCTAGGATTGATGGTCCACGATTTATGCTTTCGCACAACGTTTCATTGATGAAACACGGGGCACAATGTTAGACTTGTGCACATAGCTGTATCATATGTCAAAGAACTCACACATCGAATGGACAAATCACACTTTTAATCCTTGGTGGGGATGTCACAAGGTCTCCCCAGCCTGTGATAACTGTTACGCGGAGTTATGGGCCAAGCGAGTTGGGCACACCCTCTGGGGCCAACGGGCTCCGCGGCGGTTTTTCGGAGAGCCCCATTGGCGAGAGCCTCTCAAATGGGACCAGGAAGCTTGTGCTGAGGGAACTCGGGCACGTGTATTTTGCGCGAGTATGGCGGACGTGTTTGAGCGTCGAGCTACCCTTAATCAGGAACGTGCGCGACTTTGGAATCTTATCGATCAAACGCCAAATCTGGATTGGCTGCTTCTGACGAAGAGACCTCAACACGTTTTGTCGATGACGCCATGGGGCGACGATTGGCCGCGTAATGTTTGGATTGGTACAAGCATAGAAAATCAAAAACTCGCCGAACTGCGTCTTCCGTATCTCTTAGCGGTGCCTGCGGCCGTTCGGTTTTTATCTTGCGAGCCCCTGCTAGGTCCGTTGGACTTACGATCATGGTTTGATCGGCGTCCGTACAACCCTATCGATTGGGTAATCGCCGGCGGTGAAAGCGGCCCGCAGTCAAGACCTATGCACCCGGATTGGGCGATTGGATTATTGCGTCAATGTCAGCGCGCAAAAGTACCTTTTCACTTCAAACAGTGGGGCCATTGGGCTCCCGCTGGTCGTATGAAAGTTTCTGGCCAGAAGACTCTGCTGGCTGTGGGTGACGAGCGTCCAGTTCGAATGATGGCAGTTGGGAAGAAACTCGGTGGCCGAATGCTCGAGGGGACAACTTGGGATAGTTTGCCCAGGCCGCCAGCGCTTAATGGCAGCGCAGAACTTCACAAACTTGCAGGATAAGCAAAACGCGCAATGGCCAAAGGCAGCGACAGAGAACACTTTGAGGATTACCGCCAGCAGACTCAAGTAAAACACAGCATCCTCGCCGCCTATCTACCCGCCTATTACCACATCTCAAAGCGATGGAGTACGAACCTTGTTTATATTGACGGCTTCGCTGGCCCAGGTTCCTACGTTCAATCTGCGACTGGTAAAAAGTTCGATGGTTCGCCGATTCTTGCCTTACACCTTATCGCTAGCAACGAGGACTTTTCCAAACAGGTAAGCACAATCTTCATCGAATCCGATGATGTTTTGTTCAATCAGCTCAAAGACAGGGTCGACAATTTCTATAAAGAACATCCCAAGATTCGAAAGCCCCTTTACCGATTTGGCACTTTCTCTGACACACTTAACGAAATTCTTGGTAGGTTAGGAGGCAAATTAGCGCCGACATTTCTATTCGTTGATCCTTGTGGTGTCAGTGGTACTAGCTTCGACACAATCCGTGCGGTGATGGAGAATGAAAAATGTGAGGCCTTTATTTTCTTTAACATTGATGGAGTGCGGAGGATAGCAGGTGTCGCAGCGCTCAGTCCCATTCTCGTTGAGTTATTGGGTTCAAAAGAACGCGCAAAGGCGCTGTATGAGAAGCTAAGAAGAACTGGGAACGTTAGGGAGCGTGAGGAGATTATTCTATTGGAATACTGCAAAGCCTTGGCGGAGGATATGGGAGCTAAATACACAATCCGGTTCCGCGTCGAACACGAAGACCAAAAGAAGACAAGCCACTATCTAATCCATGCGACTAAACATCCGCTAGGGTTTAGCATCATGAAGGATGTAATGTGGCGGCGCGGGCATGGAGAAGACCAAGCTGGGGGTCTCGAGCTCAGACAAAAGGGTCGTACAAACTTTGTCCCTATGTTTGATACGCATGCAGATATTAAAGAGGAGATCTTGGGCGCTTTAAAAGTTGAACCAGTTCGCGTGTCAGTCTTTTACCAAGAATGGACCATGAGGCCTACCGACATGCAATGTGAAGCAGCTTATCGCCAAGCCCTTTTGGAACTCGAAAATGACGGTAAGATTGAGGTTTTAGGGAAGGATGGAAAGAACGTGATGAGCGTTGATGCACGTCCTAAGAGAAAGTACAAACCGACGCTGGCCAAAGATTATTACGTTCGACTCAAAAATTAAATCTCTTAGTCCTTGTGTGACCTCCTCGACTTGTTATTCCAAACCCGAAACCGGGGTCAGGCCTGCGATTCTGCGATTTTCAATCATCAATGTTCCGAACTCCTCGGCATGACGTTTAATTGATCTTTGCGGTTGATTAATGCAAATGCTGGCCGAGGAAATCTTATCGCCGCTTAGCGTCAAGCAACATCGCAGAATCGGATGCCTGACCCAGATTTCCAACGCGCTGTCAGGCGCGTCCGCTGCAAGGCGTTGTTATGCGGCGCATGTTCGCAACAGAAACTCCAACTGCCTCGTTGCCTATACGTGTTGATCTACCAGAATCGTGTTTCCATCTGGATCGACAATCATAAAGCTAGCCGGGCCAGTAGAGCTTTCGTCTGCTTCTGTAATCATGTTTACGCCACTCGCTTTGAGCTGGCGCTGCAACTCTCGAACGTCCGTGAATTCTCTGAGTTGCTGAGCATCGCTACTCCCGCCCGGGTTGAAGGTGAGAATGTTCTTATCGAACATGCCTTGAAACAATCCAATAGCGTGGTCGCCATTCTTCATAATTAGCCAATCCTGCGATTGATCTCCTGCGAAAACTGTAAAACCCAGCTTTTCGTAAAAGAGCTTCGACGCCTCGATATCTTTTACAGCCAAGCTGACAGAGAAAGCTCCCAGTTCCATAGTTTCCTCCTACGGTGTTATGCCTCTAATCAAAGACTCTCTATTCTCAAATGATCCGTTAAGGACTTTAGTTGACCTAACAGCAATCTCGGTTCAACCTACCACGGACCGTAAAGTAAAAGGAGAGAGAACATTCTGTGGATAAGCTTGCCGTTATCGAGTCGCTGTTCGGCGTACGACGGGCGCTCATCGGGGTCGTTCACCTTCGGGCGTTGCCAGGTACGCCTGCAAGCAAACTCGACATCGCGGCCATCGCGTCGATCGCCGTTGAAGAGGCCCGCGAATACGAGGATGCAGGATTCCACGGCGTGATGATTGAGAACACGCATGACCGCCCGTACCTGAAAGCCGGTGTCGGTCCCGAGATCGTCGCCGCTATGGCGGTCATCGGCGCGGAAGTACGACGGGCGATAGCTCTGCCGCTTGGCATCCAGGTACTTGCCGGCGCCAATTCGAGCGCTCTCGCGGTTGCGCTCGCATGCGGCGCGAGCTTTGTGCGTGTTGAGGGCTTCGTGTTCGCGCACGTCGCTGATGAAGGCTTGATCGAAGCAAGCGCCGGCGCTTTGTTGCGATATCGGCGTGCGATTGGAGGAGACCATATCCGGGTTTTTGCTGACGTGAAGAAGAAACACTCAGCGCACGCGATTACTGCAGATCTTGACATCGTTGAAACAGCGAAGGCCGCAGAGTTTTTTGTCGTCGACGGTGTGATAGTCACCGGCGTCGCAACGGGCCATCCTGCGGAGCCCGACGAAGTGAATTCCGTTGGCCGCTCAGTCTCAGTGCCGACGATAGTGGGCTCTGGAATTACAACGGAGAACATCCTCCATTACCCGGATGCAGACGGGTTTATCGTCGGCTCTTCAATAAAGAAGGAGGGACTCTGGTCGAATCCAATTGATCTTGATCGCGCCCGTGCACTAGTCCGCGCGTTCCGCGATCTATCGTCGCCCTAGCCGACGTGCGATAGGCCGGATCGACGGATCGACGTTGATGAGTCTCACCATCTCGGACGCTATTCTTGAAACTGGATTTTGGGATCTCCTGCATTACTCGCTAGCACTCCGTTTCGAACTCAGCTAGAATTCCTGTGCAGTTTTCCAAGTTCCTTTTGATTGGCCTTCCCCCTTATGAGGTCATCACTTTCGCTGTCTCCAAGCAGCCGCCTTTGTCCCACCCTCTTGGTAACGCCGATTGTTAGTTTCTGCTCCCGGAAAGAAGTAAATACGCAAGCTAACAGCTTGCTCTGCGACTAATGAAACGCTGTCCGACATGCAATCGCGTTGAAAATGACGACGCCCCCATTTTCTGCCGCGTCGACGGCACGGCACTGATCGGCCATTCCAGTCCATTCAGTGGCAAACAAAGCGGTGTTGTATTCGCGCCCATCGCCACGGTGGTAACAGTCATCGCCCTGCTCTGCCTCAGTGCGGCTGGTCCGGCGGCGGCGCAATACCGCTTCGATCATTGGACGGCGGACAACGGCTTGCCGCAGAACTCCGTGCGCGACATTGTGCAGACGCAGGACGGATACTTGTGGTTTACAACCTTTGACGGGCTGGTGCGCTTTGACGGGGTGCGCTTCACCGTCTTCAACAAGAGTAATTCGCCGGGCATCGCCAGTAACCGGTTCGTCAATCTGTTTGAGGACCGGTTGGGCGATCTATGGGCGACGGCGGAAACCGGCGAGGTGGTGCGGCGGCATCAGGGACGCTTTGCGACTTATAGCCGGGCGCAGCGGGTGCCGGGTAACACCTTTCCCTGGCTAGGTGATGACGGACAGGGCAACGTGGTCATTTACTACGGCCAATTCAATATTGATGATCGGAGAAAGGTTTACACCAGTCTTGAGACGCGTGCCTATCGTTGGTTGGACGGCCGGTTCCAGCCTGCGGAGGAACTAAACACTACTTTCTCACTGCCGCTGATCTCAGCTGACGAAGGCAATGGTCTTGCGGCTAACAAATTTGTCGGAGGGGATTACTGGACCTCTACGAATCAACGGGTGATTCGCTCACTGAGAGGCGGCGAGGTGCAGGTTTATGGTAAGCGGAATGGTTTGCCCGGCACGTTGCCCAGATTGATCTGGGAAAAGCGAGGTCCCTGGCGAGCGGTCACGCGTGATGCAACGGGCCGCGTCTGGCTGACCGAGTTGGAATCAGGGCAAAGCCAGCTCTTGAGCCCGCAAACGCCTGAAGGGTTTGAAGTCTTCGGCGGCTATGCCGACAACGAAGGTAATTATTGGTTTAGCACCAACGGCAGCGGGTTGTTCCGTGCCCGCCGGCAAGCAATCACGCCGTATGGCAAAGCAGAAGGAGTCGGCTTCAGTGAGATCTATCCGATCGTCGAAAGCCGTGACGGCTCACTCTGGATAGGAGCGTACGCAGAGGGAGTATTCAGGCTCAAGGATGGCGCCTTCACGCAATACCCTGCCCCTAAGAACAGAGACCTCGATTCATTTAGCGGGCACGTGTCCTCGCTGTATGAAGACCGCGCCGGACAGTTATGGGTCAATGGCGTCTGGCACTTGGTTGATGGGCGATTTGACCGTGGACCGTGGACGAATGCGCTGATTGACCAAAGGATTGGTTACCTTTGGACGATGTGCGAAGACCGCGCAGGCGCTTATTGGTTTGGGGCGGATACTGGCGTCGTGCGCTATCTGAATGGGGCGCTCACGAAGTACACCACAAATGAGGGTCTGGCGGGCAATGATACGAAAGTCATCATTGACGACGGCCAGGGCGGTCTGTGGCTCGGCAGTTACGGAGGGCTGACGCACTATAAAGACGGCAAGTTCACCGCCTGGACCGAGAAAGACGGTTTGCCCGGCAATACGGTCCGATCGCTCAAACAGGACGGCGATGGCACGTTGTGGATTGGCACCTACGACAGCGGGCTGGGCCGGTTCAAGGACGGGCGCTTCACGCGCTATACCACGAAAGACGGACTGTTCGACAGCGGCGTCTTTCAAATCCTGGAAGACGATTCGGGCTGGTTGTGGATGAGCTCCAATCGCGGCATCTACCGCGTGCGTAAACAGGAGTTGAACGAGTTCGCGGACGGCAAGCTCAAGACCATCACCTGTCTGGCGTACAATAAGAACGACGGCATGCCGAGCACCGAATGCAACGGCGGGCGCTGGCCGGCCGGCGTCAAAACCCGCGACGGCAAGCTTTGGTTTCCGACGATGGGCGGCCTGGCGATGATTGATCCGGCCAGCATCAAGGCCAACACCCAGCCGCCGCCCGTCGTGATTGAAGGGATGCAGATTAACAATGAACCGGCGCCATTCGATGCCTGGGATTCCGCAATCCACCATCCACAATCCGCAATTCGGATCCTGCCCGGGCAGGATAATTTCGAGATTCAGTATGCGGCGTTGAGCTTCATCAATTCGGAAAACCTGCGTTTCAAATACAAGCTGGAAGGTGCCGATCAAGACTGGGTTGAAGCGGGGGCGCGGCGTACCGCCTACTACTCACACGTGTCGCCGGGTGAATACACCTTCAAAGTACTCGCCGCGAATGCCGACGGCGTGTGGAATCTGGCAGGCGCAAGCTTGCGCATCACTATTGTGCCGCCGTTTTGGCGAACGTGGTGGTTTATAGCGCTTGTGGCTCTCGGCGCCGCTGGGGCATTCGTTGGAATATGGAAATACCGGGTTGGGCAACTCCAGGACGTCCAGATGGCGCAGGAGGCGTTTGCCCGCCAGTTGATCGCGTCGCAGGAAGCCGAGCGCAAGCGCATCGCGGGTGAGTTGCACGACAGCCTTGGTCAGAGCCTGGTGATCATACGCAATTGGGCCATGCTTGGCGTCGGCCAGCTCGAAGACAACTCGCCGGCCAGAGAAGAACTCGACGAGATCAACGCCATCGCTTCACGCGCGATTAACGAAGTCCGCGAGATCGCTTACAACCTCGGTCCCTATCACCTCGAACGGCTCGGCTTTGAAAACTCGATTCGAGATATGGCCAGCCGCGTCGCAGAGGCGTCAGGCATAGCCATTGCCACCGAGCTTGACGCTCTCGACGGTGCGCTTTCGAGTGACACCCAAATGAGTCTTTATCGCGTCGCGCAGGAGGCGCTCAATAACGTGGTGAAGCATTCACGCGCCACCGAAACGCGCATAGCACTCAAGCGCGAAAGCGCGGGCGTCCGGTTGACCGTCGCTGACAACGGCCGAGGGTTCGATCCACAGACGGCGAAGGCGTCTGAGACTCTCGGCGCCAGCCGGCCCGGATTCGGGCTTAACGGCATGGCTGAGCGAGTGCGGCTCCTGGGCGGCGCGTTGACCATTCGCTCCGCGCCCGAACAGGGGACGACCGTGGAGGCGCTCTTGCCCGACACCCCCGAAAAACGCGAAAGCAACGGCGCAAGATGACTGAGAGAAAGAGTCGTGAGATTCGCATTCTGATCGCTGATGACCATCCGATCTTCCGCGAAGGATTGGCGAAAATCATCTCGCGTGATGTCCGCTTGCACGTCGTCGCCGAGGCCGAAAACGGTGACGAGGCCATTGCTCACCTCACTAAGCTTCGACCCGACGTAGCCGTTCTTGACCTGGACATGCCGGAGCGTGATGGTTTCGCCGTCACGCGCGCGGCACAAGAGGCCAAGCTCCCGGTCAAGGTAATCATCCTGACCTCTCATAACAATGAAGCCCTCTTCCATTCGGCGCTCGACTTGGGCGTAGCGGGTTACATTCTCAAGGACGGCGCGATCAATGAGATCGTCAACGCGATCCGTGCTGTCGCGGGCGGGGGCCACTATTTCAGCCCGGAATTGTCCACATACCTGCTCAACCGGGCTAACCGCCCAGCAAGTCTCGCCGAGCGCGAGACGACCGCCACCGACCTGCCGCCCGCCGAAGCGCTCAGCGTCAGCCTCCGCAAATTCGAACCCAGCTCGGACCGTCGCATCTCGCATTACCGCATCTTAAAAAAGCTCGGCGAGGGCGGCATGGGCGAAGTTTACCTCGCGGAGGACCTGAACCTTGGGCGCCAGGTCGCCGTCAAAGTTCTGACCCACGCACTGACAGACAACGCGGAGCACTTGCTGCGATTTGAACGAGAGGCAAGGGCCGCGTCGGCACTCAATCACCCCAACATCTTTACGGTTTATGAAATCGGTGAGGCAGACGGCGCGCATTTCATTGCCACCGAGTTTATTGAGGGTGAGTCGTTGCGCGAGCGCATGAATCGCGACGCGATGAAGCTGGCGGAAGTCCTGGACATCGGGATCCAAATAGCTTCGGCGCTCACGGCAGCGCATGAAGCGAGAATAGTGCATCGCGATATCAAGCCGGAGAACATCATGGTGCGCGAGGACCACCTGGTGAAGGTCCTGGACTTTGGCCTGGCCAAACTGATCCAGCAGGAAGCACATGAACTCGACAGCGAAGGAATCACCAAAGCATTACTCAAGACGACACCCGGCGTCGTAATGGGAACCGCTGAATACATGTCGCCTGAACAGGCGCGCGGCCGAAATGTGGATGAGCGCACGGACATCTGGAGCCTGGGCGTTGTGCTCTATCGAATGGTGACGGGAAACACGCCATTCAACGGCGACACGATGAGTGACGTCATTGCCTCGATCCTGAAAACTGACCCGCCGCCGCTGGTCAATGAAGCCGAGCCGGTCCCCCGCCAACTGGAACAGATAATCAGCAAGGCCCTGCGCAAGAGCCGCAAAGATCGTTACCAGCACATTAAAGACCTGTTGAGTGATCTTAAAGACTGCAAACAAGAGTTAGAGTTTTCTTCCAGACTGGGAGCATCGGTACCTCGGGAGCAGCGATCATGGCAATCCGTCGGGAGCGCGGAGGTCGAGACGAGCGTTGTAACCGACGTTCACACAACTTCGCGCGCCGAATACATCGTCAATAAGATCAAGCGTCACAAACTTGGCGTTGCGGTCGCCCTTGTTGTCTTTATTGGTTTAGTGACGATTGGCGCTCTTGCCTACTTGCGCCATTTTGCCACCGCCGATCAGACAGGTATCGATTCGCTGGCGGTCTTGCCTTTCGTTAACGACACTGGCGACTCGGAAATGGAATACGTATCCGATGGCCTCAGCGAAAGTCTGATTAACAACCTCTCGCAGCTGCCGGGGCTGAAAGTGATCGCTCGCAGTTCGGCTTTCAGATACAAAGGCAAAAACGCCAACCCCGAGGAAGTGGCCCAAGCGTTAGGCGTGAAGAGCATTCTGACGGGACGGGTCTTGCAACATGGCGAGAACCTCCAAATCAGCGTCGAGTTGATGGACGCGCGCGATAAGACGCACATGTGGGGCGGGCAATACAATCGCAGCGGAAGAGACTTGATGGCGATGCAGCAGGACATTGCCCAGGAAATCTCGCGCACCCTGCGCCTCAAGCTTTCCAGCTCGGACCAAAGCCGAGTCCGCAATCTGCACACCTCAGACGCCGAAGCCTATGAGCTTTACCTCAAAGGCCGATTCTACTGGAACAAACGCACTGGCGAATCACTGAAGAAAAGCGTTGACTATTTCAATCAGGCGATTCAAAAAGATCCTACTTATGCGCTGGCCTATGTTGGGCTGGCCGATGCTTACATCGTAATCCCGTACTTTTCTGTGGATTCGCCTCAGGAGTCTTACCCAAAAGCAAAAGCGGCAGCAAAGCGAGCGCTGGAGATCGACGACGCGCTCGCTGAAGCGCACACGGCCATGGCTGCTCTCCTAATGAACTACGATTGGAACTTACCGGAGTCAAACAAAGAATTTGAGCGAGCCATAGAGTTGAATTCGAATTACGCGACTGCGCATCATTGGTATGCCCGAGAAAACCTGACAATTATGGGCCGCTTCGACAGAGCGCTGTCAGAGATGCACCGGGCGCAGGAGCTCGATCCGCTTTCGTTAATCATCAACGCCAACTTGGGCAAGGCTTATTTCAACGCGCGCCGCTACGACGAAGCCATCCAGCAATTGCGCAAGACGATCGAGATCGATCAGACCTTTTTTGTGGCGCATCATTATTTGGGTTCGGCCTATGCGATGAAGGGCGATTACTCAGAAGCTCTCGGTGAATATCATAAGGCTCACCAACTGAATGAGTACGATCCTCATGTCGTGGCGCTGACAGGACGCCTCTATGCCGTCACCGGCAAAAGGGCGGAGGCGCTGGCAACAATTGCGCAACTGAAGTCGATGGCCACCCAGCGTTATGTTCCGGATTACAGTATCGCGCTCGTCTATGCGGCGCTTGGCGAGAAGGACCGTGCTTTCGAGCTTTTGGAAAAGAGTTACCGCGACCACACGGTGGACATGCTCACGCTTCATTATGATCCGCTCATGGACAACCTTCGATCGGATCCGCGCTGTGCCGATCTCCTGCGCCGCGTGGGGTTAAAGTGAATGAGTAAAGAACTCGAAGCCAACACTACTCTGTCGCATTACCGCATCGTCTCGAAAATCGGCGCGGGCGGGATGGGTCAGGTTTATCTGGCGGAGGATACAAAGCTTGACCGCAAAGTGGCTCTCAAGATTCTGCCTGCCGAGGTCGCCACGGTTCGCCTTCGCATGAACCGTTTTGTGCAAGAGGCGAAGACGGCTTCAGCCCTCAATCATCCCAACATTCTTACCATCTACGAAATCGACGAGTGGAGCAGTGACCCGACGACGGGCGAGGGCGTGCACTTCATTGCCACTGAGTTCATTGATGGTGAAACCCTGCGCGAACGCATGCGCAACGGCCTGATGAAGCTCGGGGAAGTGCTCGACATCGCCACCCAGATTGCGAGTGGGCTTGCGGCGGCTCACGCAGCGGGCATCGTTCACCGTGACATCAAACCAGAAAACATCATGGTGCGGCGTGATGACGCGGTCGTTAAAGTCTTAGACTTCGGGCTGGCTAAAGCGACTGAGACATTTCAACAGCAGACGCTCGCCGATTCCGAAGCAATCACACGCGCAGTGGTCAATACCGATCCTGGCATGGTCATGGGCACAACAGCCTACATGTCGCCTGAGCAAGCACGAGGACTTGCTGTGGATTGGCGCACCGACATTTGGAGCTTAGGCGTTGTGCTCTACGAGATGGTCGGCGGCATTGTGCCGTTTGAGGGCCCGACAAAGAGCGACATAGTCTCCAATATCCTCCAAAAAGAGCCGCCCGCGCTGACGCTTCTCTCTGACGAAGCTCATGAAAGGCTCGACGAGATCGTTACGAAAGCTCTGACGAAGGATAAAGAGGAGCGATATCAGTCTGCCAAAGACCTCTTCATTGATCTTAAGAGATTGAGGCAGCACCTGGATGTACAAGCGGAGATAAAGCGCACCCTCCCGCCGGAGTTGAGAAGCGCCAATGGGAGCACCCAGCCGCGCAGCAAATATCAAACAGCAGCGGCGGCCCAAGCCTCGGCGACGCAAACGGCGATAGTAGAGAAGGCACGTCCGACCAGCGCCGAGCATCTCCTCACAGAGATCAAGCGCCACAAGAAAGGCGCGATCCTGATTGCGGCGCTCGCAACGGTTGCCATTGCAGCTTCGATTCTTTTCCTTCACTTCCGCAGCGCGCGTGTCTTGACCGAAAAGGACACGATCCTGCTGACGGATTTCGTCAACACGACCGGAGACTCAGTCTTTGACGGAACACTCAAGCAAGCTCTGGCTGTGCAACTCGGTCAATCTCCTTTTCTAAATATTTTCTCCGAAGATAGGGTGCGCGGTGCGCTCAGGTTTATGGGGCGCTCGCCAGATGAGCGCGTGACCAGAGACGTTGGGCGAGAGATTTGCCAGCGTCAGGGATTGAAAGCCATGCTCGTGGGTTCGATTGCGAGCCTGGGGAACCATTACGTCATCACGCTGGAAGCTATCAACGCACAGACGGGAGACGCGATTGCGCGCGAACAGGCAGAAGCTGAAAACAAGGAGCAGGTGCTTCAAGCGCTTGGCGAAGCGGCGATGATGTTAAGAGAGAAGTTGGGCGAGTCGCTTCAATCAATTCAGAAGTTCGACGCGCCGATTGAACAGGCCACAACCTCTTCGCTTGAAGCCTTCAAAGCCTTCTCACTAGGAGTTGAACAGCAATTGAAGGGCAAGTACCTCGAAGCTATTCCATTTCTCAAACGCGCGACCGATATAGACCCTAATTTCGCGCTCGCTTATGCTCGGATGGCATCAATGTACTATAACAGCAGGCAGTATGACCTTGCTGCCGAAGCCTCGCAAAAAGCATTCGAGTTGCGTGATCGAGTCAGCGAGCGCGAGCGACTTTATATCTCTGCGGGTTACTACGACAACTCAACTGGAGAATTGGAGAAGTATCTTGAGACGTTAGAACTGTGGAAGCGCACGTATCCGCGCGACGCTTCACCGCCTAACAATCTGGCTGTTAAATACAACGAGCTTGGTTTATTCGATAAAGCCCTCGAAGAGGCGCGTGAAGCGATTCGCCTCAATCCCAGTTCGGCTTCCGGCTACTCGCTTTTAGCTGCCGCCTTCGTAGGCCTCAATCGCTTCGATGAGGCTAAGGAGATCGTCGGGCAGGCGCAGGCTCAGACGCTCGAAACCACAGCCATGCGCAGAATTCTTTATCGGATTGCTTTTGTGCAGGGTGATGTGACGACGATGCAGCAACAGATCGAATGGGTGAACGGAAAGCCGGATGAATATGTTGCTCAAGGTTGGCAATCCGAGACTGCGGCGTTTTCAGGCCAATTGCGAAAAGCCCAAGAATTTTCTAACCGCGCCTTTGAGTTAGCAGAACGCCGCGACCTGAAAGAGGTTGCAGCGCAGATTGCGGTAGGAGGCGCAGGGCGGGATGCTCTATTCGGTGATTGCAGGCAGGCGAAAGAGCAGACCGCAAAGGCGCTCAGCATATCGCATAGTCCGCTGACGATGGTCAATGCGGGCAATGCACTGGCTACCTGCGGCGAGTTCAGCCAAACACAAACTATCATTGCTGAATTGACCAGGCGTTCTCCGAAAGACACTGTGCTCAATAAAATTTTGCTGCCGCTCGTTCAAGCCCGCATTGAATTGCAGAGAGGCAA
The DNA here is from genome assembly GCA_050748205.1 of Pyrinomonadaceae bacterium. Taxonomy (GTDB): domain Bacteria; phylum Acidobacteriota; class Blastocatellia; order Pyrinomonadales; family Pyrinomonadaceae; genus PSRF01. The sequence continues at coordinate 13,009 of JBOGOU010000027.1, forward strand.
TTCGGCGCAGGCAATTCAGTTATTGGAGACAACCAGACCCTATGAAGGATATGCTCTCTTCCAGATCGCCTACCTAGGCGGTCAGATATACCTCAATCAACATAGGGGAACGGACGCCGCAACCGAATTCCAGAAGATACTCGACCACAGGGGCTGGCAGCCAACCTCTCCTTTATACTCGCTCGCGCACTTGGGGCTGGCGCGCACCGCAGCCTTGAGCGGCGACACGACGAAGGCACGCAAATCCTATCAAGATTTCTTCGCACTCTGGAAAGACGCAGACCCGGACATCCTCATTCTGCAAGAGGCCAGACGGGAGTACGAGATGCTGAAATGAGAGACAGCCGGTCAACGGATCAGGCGTTAATGAGTTCCACCATCTCGGGCGCTATTCTTCAAACTCGATTTTGAGATTCCAGGTTGGAATCTCAAAAGCGGCCAGGGGCGCATTATCCCTGAAACCGGTACTGAACGGATCGCAAACTGTTTCGATGAACCGCCAAGAGCGCCAAGTCAATTCTAAAACGCCCCTCAACCGGTACTGTCAATCATTGCTTGGCGCTCTTGGCGTCTTGGCGGTTTAGAAGTGGCGTTGAGAGCAAGCATGATCCCAAAGTTGCGCCGGTCGCTCTAGCATCCTAAGACTAATGCGGATAAGATCAGAGGCTCGACTAGCGCCCCAGTCAAATAGTCCAAGAGATCTGGCCCTATGCACCTTGGTGAGGGCACTATTGCACCGAATGAACAGCTAGATGGAAGGACTATTCCCCCACGTTAATCTGCGGCATTACCGCATAGTATCCAGGCTCGGGGTCGGCGGGATGGGCGAAGTGTATCTGGCCCGGGACACAAAGCTGGACCGCAAAGTCGCTTTGAAGATTCTGCCCGAAGATTTGAATATCGAAGCCGAACGAATGCGTCGTTTTGTGCAGGAAGCGAAAGCGGCTTCGGCCCTTAACCATCCGAACATCATCACGATCTATGAAATCGGTGAAGCCGGAAACAAGCACTTTATCGCCGCCGAATACATTGACGGCGAGACTCTGCGTAGCCGATTAAATCGCGGGCCAATGCCGCTTAATTCAGTGCTTGACGCAGGCGTTCAGATTGCGTCTGCATTGCAAGCTGCCCACGAAGCGAAGATCATTCACCGCGATATCAAACCAGAAAATGTGATGGTACGTCCGGACGGATTGATCAAACTCCTGGACTTCGGAATTGCCAAAGTGTCAGAACCAGCCACGGCTTTGAGCGCCGACGCTGAGGCAGTGACGACAATCAAAGGAGGCACAAGCCCGGGATTCATAGTCGGCACAGCGGCATATATGTCGCCCGAGCAGGCAAAGGGCCAAGTGGTTGATGCGCGGACGGATATTTTCAGTTTCGGCGTAGTGCTGTATGAAATGCTGACCGGCAGAAAGCCCTTTGAGGGCGAAACCGCGATGGATGTCATCGGAGCAACTCTGCACAAAGAACCGTTACCAATTCGTCAATTGATGCCTGAGGCGCCATCCGAGATCGAAAGGATCATTAATAAACTGCTCAGAAAGGACTGTAATGAGCGTTATCAAACGGTCAAGGATGTGCTGGTTGATCTGAAAGATGTCAGGAAGGAGTTGGAGTTTCAAGACAAACTGAAGGTAACGGCGGCGTCTGGAGAAAAACCAAAGACGGAAGGCTCAAGCGTAACGCCAGTGACCGCGCAAACAAATTCGAGCGCGGAATACATTGTTGGCGAAATTAAGAAACGCAAACTCGGCCTCGTGATTCTTGCTGTCTTGCTGCTGGCGGCAGTAGGAATCTTCTATTTTGTTGTCCATCGTCCCTCAAGTTCGGCCGACAATTTGCCGATCGCTTCGATTGCTGTTTTGCCATTTCAGAATAAGAGTGCTGACAAGGAAACGGAATATCTTTCTGATGGTTTGGCAGAATCGCTGATCTTTGGCCTTTCGCAATTGTCTGATCTGAAAGTGAGCCCTACGAGTTTAGTCTTTCGTTACAAAGGCAAAGAAATAGATCCAATAAAAATCGGCAGTGAACTTGGCGTGAACGCGGTGATGACGGGACGCCTTGCCCAGCGCGTCGAAGATCTAACCATTAGCGTTGAACTCGTTGATGTGCGAAACAACAAACTGCTCTGGGGCAAGCAGTATGACCGCAAACTGGTTAAGCTACTGACGACTCAACAAGAGATTGCCACAGAAATCACTCAAAGCCTGAAATTGAAACTGTCAGGCGCAGACGAGAGGCGTGTGACCAGGCATTACGCAAAGAATTCGGAGGCTTATCGGCTATATCTGAAGGGCCACTACTACGCGTCGAGATACACCAAAGAAGGGTTTAGCAAAGGAATCGAGTATTTCGCCCAGGCAATCGCCAAAGATCCCAACTTCGCACTGGCTTACAGCGGTTTGGCTTTCTGTTATCTAAACCAGACTGATTGGGTCTTCGCACCGCGAGATTCTGTCCCCAAAACGAGGCAAGCGGTTGAGAACGCCCTGAGAATCGACGAGACGCTCGCCGAGGCTCACACCATGCTTGCAATGATACTGCTACAGTATGACTGGGACTGGTTGGCTGCTGAGCGAGAATTCAGGCGAGCGATCGAGATTGATCCGAACTATGCGCTTGGGCGTTCTTTCCTTGCCTGGCATCTGGCAGCGATGGGGCGGTTTGACGAGAGCATTGAAGAGGACAAGCGAGCTCTGGACCTTGACCCCCTCTCACCCGCGGTGAACGCGGATTTAGGATGAGATCTCTATTTCGCGCGCCGGTACGACGAAGCAATCGAACAACTTCTAAAAGCAGTTGATCTTGAGCCGAACTACTGGGTGTCGCACGTATTACTGGGTCGCTGTTATGAACAAAAGGGTAAGCTACACGAAGCGGTCGCGGAGTTTCAAAAAGCCAGGCAAATAGAGAATTCCATCCTCGAGGTGTTGGCGGCGCTTGGACATGGCTACGGTCTGTTAGGCAGAAAAGCTGAGGCAATCAAGATCATCCGTGAGTTGCAAGAGCGATCCAGGAGAGAGTTTGTCCCCTCGTACAGCATCGCCACAATTTACATCGGACTTGGCATGAAGGAAGACGCACTTCAGCACATCATGAAGGCTTACGATGAGGGTTCTTATTACATGATCCATCTTAAAGTCGATCCCCTGCTCGACAGCCTGCGCCCTGATCCCCGCTTTGCTGATGTGGTGCGACGTGTCGGACACTCGCCATAGTCTGGTCGGGATGAGCTAAGATGGTGGGTGGGACGTCTTTGTACGTAACCAGCCGAAGCGATACCTTGACAACCGCTAGGCCGATAAATACTGGCTCGTATCGTTTGGTAAGATTACATACTGCCCTGCCGAGAGCGTGAAATAGTCCGCAGGGCCTACGCAGGCTAACGTCGAATCAATAACCGTCGACTTCGACGACAGCTACGGCAAAGGCCTGCGGGGCTTCCTGCGGCAGATTGTGCCCGACGCCGCCCTTGATGATCCGGTGCGAATACTTGCCCGAGAATTTCTTGGCATAGGAAATGGCGTCCGGATGCGGCGCACCATTGGCATCACCTTCAAGCGTAATGGTGGGTACGGTGATGACCAGACCTTTGGCAAGCCGCTTTTCCAGATCGTCATATTTCGGCTCGCCTTCAGCCAGTGCGAGCCGCCACCGATAATTATGGATCACGATGGCGACGTGATCCGGATTGTTGAAGGACGCTGCACTACGATCGAACGTGGCATCATCGAAGTTCCACTTCGGCGAAGCGAGCTGCCAAATGAGCTTCGCAAAGTCGTGCCGGTATTTGTCGTAGCCGGCGCGGCCGCGCTCCGTCGCAAAATAATATTGATACCACCATTCGAGCTCAGCCTTTGGCGGCAACGGCATCTTGCCGGATTCCTGGCTGCCGATCAGATAACCGCTCACTGAGACCATGGCCTTGCAGCGCTCCGGCCAAAGCGCCGCGATGATGTTGGCCGTCCGCGCTCCCCAATCAAAACCGGCCAGGGTTGCCTTCTGGATCTTGAGCGCATCCATCAAAGCGACGATATCAAGAGCAATTGCCGACGGCTGCCCATTCCGGAACGTTTCACTAGAAAGAAAACGCGTCGAGCCATAGCCGCGCAGATACGGGACGATCACCCTGTACCCCGCCGATGCCAACGAAGGAGCAACATCGACGAAGCTGTGAATGTCGTATGGCCAGCCGTGCAGAAGAATTACCGCAGGACCATTGGTGGGGCCAGCCTCAGCGTAGCCAACATTCAGGAGGCCGGCATCGATCTGCCTGAGAGGGCCAAACGATGTGCCAGGATTAATTGCTCCCGGCTTAATCCGGGGCCCACCTGCCGCTTTTGTCTTGCTGGATTGTGCGTGCGCAGAATCGATCATGACGAGTTTGGCGGCAGCAATGGTCATCGCAGCAGAGCCCAAAAAACGGCGGCGATCATATTTGATTTCTTCAGACATTTTATTTCCCTCCAATAGTGCAGGAGAACGGCGCGACAGCTTCGTATCATGTTCTGCCGCCGCCTCATATGACCGCCGCTACTTCATGAAGCCCCGGACGAGCTGCGCAATCTGATCCGCTGCGGTATCGAGCGCGAAATGACCCGCATCCAGAACATGGACTTCGGCCTTCGGCACGTCGCGGCGATAGGCCCCCGGTTCCGAACGTTCGAAAGACAAATCGTATTTGCCCCAGAGAATGAGAAGGCGAGGCTGCTTCTCGCGCATCCAAGCCTGCCACTTCGGGTAGGCGTCGACGTTGGTGCGGTAGTCGTAGAAGAGGTCGCTTTGAATCTCGGCCTGGCCGGGCTGGTTGAGAAAGGCAAACTCATCGGTCCAGAGATCCGGGTCATAGCGTTCCACGGTGGGATCGTTCCCGACATGGCGCGTCCGCGTCGTCGCCAGCGACAGCAGATTTGTGCGAAGCGCTCTTTCATGGGCAGCGCGATCGGCCCAAAAGGCCCGCCGGGTCTTCCAATTCGCCCCCAGGCCTTCATTGTGCGCTACAGCGTCCTGGACGATGAGAGCCTCGATCCGGTCCGGATGGGCTAAGGCCATGCGAAAACCCACGGGGCCACCGTAATCCTGCATGTAGAGCGTGTAGCGCGAGAGACCGAGCGCTTCGCTGAAGTGATTCATGATCTCGGCGTAGTGATCGAACGTATACGCGAATTTTTTCGGGTCCGGCCAGTCGCTGTGTCCGAAGCCCGGGTAATCGGGCGCGACAAGGTGATAGCGATCGGAAAGCCGAGCGAAGAGAGGCTCGAACATCCGCGATGAAGACGGAAGTCCGTGCAGCAGGAGAAGCGTCGGCTCGTCTTTCGGGCCGGCCTCTCTGTAAAAGATGGAGAGCCCATCTATTTGTATTGTGCGATAAAAAGTTGGGTGTTCCATGGGACGTTCCTTTCCCTGGGCCTCCAGCATTTGATCGCCCAGCAATTGAAGTGATGCAACCATCACAGAAACCAAGAATGCCATGCGGGAGATCTGCAAGCATCCAGTCCTATAGGAACAGTTGAAAAGGAGCATCGTTTACCTCCGCGTTAGCAGTCCTGCGCCGTGGGCCGGATGACGACCTCGTCGATTTCCACCTCGGCTGGTTGCTCGATGGCGTAAGCGCGCGCGCGATCGAGTCGGCCGGCATAGCCATTTTGTAGAACTCACGCACATTCGTGATTCTTACTAGCGTGCTATTGAGCGTTTGGGCCAACTTCACATCGTCAGAACGACGCGGAACTGTGCGTTGCCGCTCAACATTCGCGCGTAAGCCTCGGCCGCTTTTTCGAGCGGATATGTCTCAATCATGGGACGCACGCCGGTTAGTTCGGCGAAGCGCAGTGTGTCCTCGGAATCGGTTGGTATTCCAGACGCCCAGCCTTGAATGGTTCGACTTCCACTAATGAGCTGTACCGGCGTGACCTCAATGGGATCAAATGTAGCACCGATTACCATGAGCTTGCCGTTCGGCCCCAGACCGTCGATCAGCTCGGACATCGCTTTCGAGCTTGGGGCCGTCGCTAGAATTACCTGTGCACCGCCCAGTTCTTGCAATGCCTCTGCTGCGTTTGTCGCTTTGCTGTCGATGTACACGCTCGCTCCGAGTTTCTTTGCGAGCGCCGCGTTTTCGGATCCGCGCCCGATAGCCGCGACTTTGTAACCAAACTTGTTCGCGAATTGAATTCCGAGGTGACCCAGACCACCTATACCCTGCACCGCAACAAGGTCGCCGGGGAGCGCACCGCTGTGCCGCAGCGCGTTGAAGGTGGTAATTCCGGCGCACAGGAGCGGTGCCGCTTCCACGTCATTTAGGCTTTCAGGTATCGCCACCAATGCCTCCACGGGAGCGACCATGTATTGCTGGTATCCGCCGTCATAGCTAATGCCCGGAATCTTCAGGTTCCGGCAATTGCGAAAATCTCCGCGCCGGCACGCGAGGCACGTGCCGTCCTGCCCGCCGTGCCAGCCGACACCGACGCGCTGCCCCTTCTGCCACTCGGAAACACCGGTACCCAGTTCATCGATGATGCCCGCGACTTCGTGTCCGGGAACGCGGGGATACTGAATTCCGGGCCAGACGCCTTCTTTCGTGAGCGCGTCACTGTGGCAAATACCACAGGCCTGCACCTTAATGCGCACCTGTCCTACACCGGGGTTAGGCATCTCGCGCTCGACAATCTGGAAATCTGCTCCCGCCTTGGGAATCTGCGCCACCTTCATTGGCGCTATTGCGACTTTTGTCGTTGCCATAAATCCTCCTTTGGATTTTGAATTTTCTTCAAAAACGTTCATTCCTACTGCCGGAGATCGAGTCGACGACTTCATTTGTGGACGGGTCACCATGATGCCAGCATAGCCTGCGCCCTTTGTGTATAAGTCATTAAGTGATTTGAACGCTGCTTTCTCCTTTTCGGACAACCCTGCCGATGCCGGGTCCCCGTTTTTCAGCGCCTTTGCTACGTCCGCAGGCACAGTCGCAGGCATATTGACGTGGATGCCCAGCAATCCCGCCGGCTTCTGACGCGCCATCGCGTCCGCAACTACCGAACCCCAATCGCCGCCTTGAGACACGTAGCGCTTGTATCCCAGACGCTCCATCAGCACGGCCCACGCGCGCGCGATGCGGTCGGGACCCCAGCCAGTGCTCTGCGGTTTGCCCGAGAAACCATAACCGGGCATCGAGGGTATAACGACATCGAAGGCGTCCTCCGCGCGTCCTCCATAAGCTGTGGGATCGGTGAGCAGGCCAATGACCTTCGTGAGTTCCAGGATCGAGCCCGGCCAGCCATGCGTGATGATCAGCGACAGGGCATTCGGATGACGAGAGCGGACGTGTATGAACTGAATGTCGATCCCGTCGATCTCAGTCACAAACATCGGCAGAGCATTCAGCTTCGCTTCCACTTTCCGCCAGTCGTAGTCCGTCCCCCAATAGCGCACGAGTGCCTGGATTCTCGCCAGTTGCACGCCCTGGGATCGATCAGTGACAGTCTCCTTGTCGGGCCACCGCGTAGCCGCAATGCGTTGGCGGAGATCGACGAGTGCCGCCGGATGTTGATGTGGAAGGGGCGGATTGCGTCTGTAGCGGTGGACCCCACAGTGTCAAGTTGGGTAACGGTGCTGAGTTGGTTCATGGTGGTCTCCTTTTGGGTATTGGTCGTTTCATTGCGGAGGGGCGGACTTCGTCGGTCTCGGCCCGACGCTCCCTGGCCGAACCCTGGGCCTGCCCACCGGTCGGGGCGGGTTGCTGCGCGAGCACGGTAGCGGTCGGCGCCCAAGACACCGTTGCCGCGAAGAGCACGACAAGGCATCGCGAGAGCACGCCGAACGCACCCGCGGTGTGGGCTTTGTTGCTGTACTTTATTTTTTCGAGTCGAGTCATGGTGTTTTCTCCTTCATAAAAACTTCCCGTCTCCGATTCATTCGGATGCATTATAGGTGCGGAGTACACCACAAGCGTAAAGGCGAATCTATTGGACGATGATATCGGTCGATACCTTGGTATTAGTCAGCGCGACTTTTGATCGTTTAGAGGTTCGATTGAGTGAAGCTTCCTTGACAAAGGTCGGATGCCTTCCATAGATTGGTTAAGGCATGGTAACTCGCTTAGCATCACTGGCGCTGGTCTTAATAATTGGCGGTAGCGTCTCTGCTGGCATTCCTCTGCATTCCAATGAACAGGAATGCAACATGCCAGAAATAGCTGGGATGGATTGTTGCAAGAAGGCAGCCCAGGCTGAGAGGCTCACGCCGGAAGTTTCGACCGCGCGTTTGTGCTGCGCTCTCAATTGTTCCCAGAGTGGAACCACTGGCTCGACCGGATCTCAGCTTCCGCGCCCATCAACGAGCCAAGCCGTAGCGATTCATCCAGCATCTGTCCAACCCGTAGTTGGGTCGCGGCACTTATCTCTTCGTTCAAGTTGGGCAGATAGCCCTCCTCCGTATTCCAATCCCGCTTATATTCGTCACCTCGCACTTCTGATCTAGAGACTCCAAGGCCCGCAGTGTGGCTTGTTGTCGCTGTTTCCTTTTCAAGGAGCAGCGGAGTTGCGCGTCTTCGTGTGACGCGCGTTGATCTCTATTTCATTAGAAGGTCGAATATCATGTCCAAATACATTCTCGCGTTCAGTCTTCTCGCGGTTCTGTTGTTCGTCGCGGCCTGCGGTTCCAAGACGTCTTCGATTGACACCGGCAAAGTCATTAAGAATGCGCCAATCGGAAATCTAACCGTCACGCTGTCGAGTACTTCGGGTCAAATCAAACATGGCGGCGATGAGTTCTTCGTCACCTTCAAGGATTCATCGGGCAAGCCAGTGGATGTTGGTGCCGCGGCGCTTACATTTCACATGCCGCAGATGGCCTCGATGGCTCCGATGAACGATCCTGCCACGCTCACGACCACGGATACGCCGGGAGTCTATCGTGCCAAGTCCAACATTGAGATGGCTGGCGAGTGGCAGGCTCAAGTGTCATTTGAAGGGCCGGCCGGAAAAGGGCAGACCTCTTTCTCAGTAACCGCACAGTAGTTTCTGAGTCATAGACCGTCGACGGCGGCGGTGTGAGGAGAATACTGCCATGATTCACCGGCTCATCGAGATGAGCCTCCGTAATCGCGGGCTCATCATCGTGTTTTACCTTGGCCTCGCGCTTTGGGGCTATTGGGCACTAGTCCATACGCCTATCGACGCGATACCCGATCTTTCAGAGAACCAAGTCATCGTTTTCACCGACTGGACAGGTCGCTCGCCGCAAGAGGTTGAAGATCAAGTCACCTATCCCCTCGTCACTAACCTGCAAGGTCTAGCTGGTGTTCGTGTCGTGCGTGCAAGTTCAGCGTTCGGGTTCTCGATGATCAACGTGATCTTCGAAGACAGCATCGATCTGTATTTCGCACGAACGCGCGTCCTCGAACGCTTGAATCTGGTTACGAAGCAACTGCCAGAAGGCGTCGTACCAACACTCGGCCCTGATGCAACAGGCGTTGGCCAGGTCTTTTGGTACACCCTCGAATCAGATCAGATGAACCCGCGCGACCTGCGTACACTGCAGGACTGGTTTGTGCGCTACCAATTGAACTCAGTTCCCGGTGTAGCGGAAGTGGCTTCAGTGGGCGGCTACGTGCAGCAGTATCAGATCGATGTCGATCCGAACAAGCTGCGCGCTTACAGCATCCCGCTGTCTACGATTGTCCAGGCAGTTCAACGCTCGAATAACAATGTCGGCGGCAACGTTGTCGAACAGGCGGGCCAATGGGCCGTCGTTCGCGGGATTGGACTAATCCAATCAACTGACGATGTTGCAAACATCGTAATCGGCTCTGCAAACGGCACGGCGATTTACGTGCGCAACGTTGCGGAAGTGAAGCTTGGCAATGCGTTTCGCACCGGCGTGCTCGACAAGAATGGCAAAGAAGCGGTAGGCGGTGTCGTTATCGCGCGTTACGGCACAAATACGCTCGATGTGATCCAGAGCGTGAAGCAAAGGATTGAGGCTATAAAGTCTGGTTTGCCGAAAGGAGTGCAGATTCTTCCTTTCTACGATCGTACGCAACTCATCGAACGTGCAACTCACACCTTAAAGCGTGCGCTTATCGAAGAACTAATTCTGGTGACGCTGGCGCACATCATTTTCCTCGCGCACTTCCGCTCCATTCTCATAGTGACCATTCCGTTGCCGCTAGCAGTCCTGACGTCCTTTCTTTTCATGTACTACATGGGGATCAGCTCAAACCTGATGTCACTGGCTGGGATCGCGATTGCCATCGGCGTTCTGGTCGACGCCGGAATTGTGGTCACTGAAAACGCCTTTCGCTTTTTAGAAAAGCGAAAGGTCGATCCCAAAGACCGGAAGAAGGTTTGGGAAACCGTGCGCGACTCCACAAAGCTGGTAGGGCGACCGGTCTTCTTCTCAATGGCAATCATCATCCTGGCCTTCGTTCCGGTCTTTTCGCTGACCGGACAGGAAGGCAAGTTGTTTCACCCGCTCGCCTTCACAAAGACGTTCGCCATGTTCGGCGCAACGATCATCGGCGTTACACTCGTGCCAGTTCTCTGCACCTACCTCTTGGGAGGGAAATTCCACTCCGAGCAATCAAATCCGGTGATGCGTTTTCTGCATGTCATCTATCGGCCGGCGCTTCTTTTGGCTTTGCGCCATCGGCTCATCACGGTCTCGATCGCGGTAGTGCTATTCACTGGCGCGATCATCCTGGCAACCGGAATCGGCAAGGAGTTTATGCCTCCGCTCAACGAGGGCGATGTGATGTATATGCCGGTAACCGACCCAGCCATTTCTGTAGACGAAGCTCTCCGAATTCTCAGTAAGCAGGATGAGATCTTGAAGACTTTTCCAGAAGTAGAAGCGGCGGTGGGAAAAGCTGGTCGAGCTGATACCTCGACCGATCCAGCTCCAGTAAATATGAACGAAACAATCGTTCATCTGAAGCTTACCGAGCAATGGCGAGCCGGAATGACAAGAGAGAAGCTCATCTCTGAGATGAATGAAAAGCTGACCATGCCGGGTGTCACCAATATCTGGACGCAGCCGATTCAGAACCGCATTGACATGCTTTCAACGGGTATTCGTTCGCAGGTCGGTCTCAAGATCTTCGGCAATGACTTAAAGGAACTCGAAGAACTGTCAAGGCGCGTCGCGGAAGTGGTGAAGACGGTGCCGGGTGCGGTCGATGTCTATCCAGAGCAGATCAGCGGCGCGCCTTACATCGACATCCATATCAATAGGCCGGCCGCAGCCCGTTACGGCATTGATGTCGGAACAATTCAGGAGGCTATAGAAAAGGGCATCGGCGAGACGAACCTCACCGTCACCATTGAAGGCCGCAGACGTTTTCCGGTCCGCGTTCGCTACGCCCCGCAATATCGAAGCAGTGCCGCAGCCCTGGGTGAGATTCCAATTGCTTCACCATCGGGCGCATCCATTCCGTTGGCGCAGCTGACGGAAATTCGCACTGTCGAAGGACCAACGATGATCTCCAGCGAGAACGGGCTTTTGCGGGGAACAGTATTGCTCAATGTGCGCGGTCGCGATGTAGGCAGCTTCGTTGACGAGGCCAAGCCAAAGCTTGCGAACCAGGTGCAACTTCCGGCCGGCTACTACATGGACTGGAGCGGTCAATATGAAAACCAGCAGCGCGCTCGCCAGCGCCTGATGATTGTGATTCCCATAGTGCTGGTCATCATCTTTGGTCTGCTCTACCTGACCTATAACTCCGTTTTGGAGGCAGCGCATGTATTGCTCGCTGTGCCTTTCGCGTTAACTGGTGGTGTCTATCTGCTTTGGGCACTTGGCTACAACTTCTCAGTTGCTGTCTGGGTAGGATTCATCGCGCTGTTCGGCACTGCCGTGCAGACCGGGGTGGTGATGGTCATCTATCTCGAGGAGGCAGTCGAAAGGAAACGGCAGGAAGTCGGCGTACTGACACGCAAAACCTTGATGGAAGCAGTAACGGAAGGTGCGTTGCTTCGGCTGCGCCCGAAGGTCATGACCGTCTCGACCGTAGTTGCCGGTCTGCTTCCGATTATGTGGAGCACCAGCGCGGGTTCGGAAGTAATGAAGCCGCTTGCCACGCCGGTTCTTGGCGGAATGGTCTCAAGTCTTTTGCATGTGTTGATTGTGACGCCAGTGATCTTTTTCTGGCTGCGGGAAAGGCAGCTAAAGAAACAAGGCGTAACAGGAGCAAATGGCGAGTTAGCTGACGAGACAGGTGCGAAGGCATCAGTTGAAGAAGGCGGGTCGCGGTCGGGTAACGAGAAAGAGAGTGGTAATCATGAATAAACAATGGAGTGTTAGAGCTTTTTTAATCGCTAGTGTCTTAGCCATTGCCCAGATTTTGCCTAGCGCTTCCGCAGTGCTGGCTCAATCAAGTGCGGCGGATTCCGAAAGGCGATTGTCTGTAATCAACACAAGCCTTTCCCTGCCTTCAAACTCTTCGCTGACGAAATACTTTGATCCGCAGACAGGCATCACAGTTGATCAAGCCGTCACTTATGCGCTTGAACACAACGGAGAATTGCTGGCGGCGCGCAAAGAGATCGACGCCGCCAGCGCGCTCGTCAAACAAGCGGCATTACGAGCAAATCCAAAAGTTGATGCCACTGTATCGAAAACAGTAACGGGAACTGACAACAACATTACTGTTAACGGGATGCTTCCATTGGAACTCGGCGGACGACGCCCCGCGCGCATCAGAGTCGCCGAACGCGAACTCGAAATGCGGCGGCAAGACGTTGCCAATCGAGAGCGAATGCTCGCTGCGGATGTGCGCGCCAAGTTTGGTGAAGCTCTCGCCGCCATTCTCAAGCTCGGCTTCGATGAAGATCTAATTGCTACAAGCCAGCGCGGTTATAACCTGGTCGCGGCGCGAGTCACTGAGGGAGGGACGGCTCCTCTCGAACAGAACATGGCGTTGGTTGAACTTAATCGTCTGCGTTCGATGCGCGAAACCGCTGAAGGGAAAGCTCAGATAGAAATGCTGGAACTGCGCAATCTCATTGGCATGACACCAGACGAGCTGCTTCGGCTGCGCGGAGACTTCAACGATGTGATTGCTCCCTTATCACCGGTTGCCGATGCTACGGAGCGAGCACTATCCGAACGACCCGATCTGAAATTGGCGAAAGCCGCCGAGAGTTTTGCGGAAGCTCGCATCGAGCAGGTGCGCGCTGGAGGAAGGTTGGATGCAAGTTTGATCGCGGGCTATCAACGGATGGATTTCGGATATCCGTTGAACGGAATCAATGATGCTGGTCAATTACGGCCAATTCAGGGAACCTTTCACTACTTCACCGTCGGGGTCTCTTTGGACCTGCCGGTGCGGAACAAGAACCAGGGCGCAATCGAAGCGGCTGCCGCAGAAGCCGAAGGAGCAAAGCGCCGGCGCGAGTTCCTCGAACTCACCGTGCGGCGTGAAGTGGCTTCAGCTTATGCCCAATACAACAGCACGGCACGCGCGGCAGAGATCTTCCGCGTCGGAGTAAAGGATCAAGCTAATGCAAATCTTGATGTCGTTAGGCAGACGTACGAACTAGGCTCAAAGACGCTGATTGACTACCTTGGCGAGCAACGACGTTTTATCGACCTGCAGAACGGATATATCGACGCGTTGCTCGATACCTACAAGGCGCGTGTTGAAGTTGAACGCGCTGTTGCTTCACCGATAGCAACTAGACAGCAGGTGACACAGAGATGAACGAAGCACAAGAAGCTAAAAAAGAAACCGCGCACGTTGCCAGCGGTCGTAACGCGAATCGCACGGCAAAGACGGCTATCGTTGCGGTCGTTGCGGTCGTAGCCATCGCCGCTATTGCAGTACTTCTCTGGCTATTCATCCCGCGAGGCCGTGGCGGACGGCCTGTACCCGCGCCGCGCACCATTGGCCCGGATCAAACCGCGAGCAAGGCTAATAACACGTCCGGAGATTCCGCACTCACAATAACTCCCGAACAAGTTCAGCGAGCAGGCATAAAG
>JBOGOU010000028.1:0-13447 GCA_050748205.1 Pyrinomonadaceae bacterium
GCTTTACCTTATACGGAAAACGACCGCGCTTTTAGCGAAATGGCAAGAGTGCTGCGCCCTGGGGGCGTGCTCTTATTGAAGATTCATCACACATTTTTCTACCTGCGCAAGATAAAAAGCGGCTTACGTGAAAGGGATGCGCGATCCGTCATTCATGCTCTACGAGTATTGGCTTCCGGGATTCTGTACCACGCGACGAGCCGGCAACCGCGCACGCGCCTGACGGGTGGCGAGACCTTTCAAACACGTGGGTTGTTACGCCGCAAACTAATACCGCTCGGGATGTTGATAGAGGGCGAGTTGCCCGACTCGAACCACGCGACGCCTTCGTTCGTCATCAGAAAGTCGACGCAGGAAGTCGAATAAATAGTGATCGTCCCATGAGAAAACTACTTAGGCAGAAAACATGAGGCAAAGATGCGTAATCAATCTGAAGTCAGATCTACTCCTGACGGCTTCTCCCGCGTTGCCAACGCGTCTGCTAACGCTGAAGAGAGCGTTTCAGTTGTCATACCGTGTTACAACGAAGCGAACTTCATTGCCAAAGTACTTGAAAACCTCGCCGACCAGTACGAATCAGACCGCTACGAAATTATCGTAGTGGACGGGAGGTCTGAGGATCGGACACGCGATGAAATAGAAGCTTTTAAATCAACCCGGTCAGAACTGTCAGTCGTACTGGTCGACAATCCTGCTCGGAACATTCCCGCAGCTCTCAATCTGGGAATTGCGGCAGCGCGAGGAGAGATCATTGCGCGAATGGATGCCCATGCTGTGCCGCCTCTCGGTTATGTCCGCCGCTGCGTTGAGGTACTCAGACAGGATCAGACAGGTGTCGTCGGCATGCCTTGCCGTGTCCGACCGGGCGCGAATACGTTGATGGCGCGAGCAATCGCCGCTGCAGTTTCTCATGCTTTTGGAATCGGCGATGCGAAGTATCGGCTGGGTGAAGGAGGTCCGCCTCAGGAGGCCGTTGATACCGTCGCCTTTGCCTGTTTCCGAAAATCGTTGTGGAAACAGCTGGGCGGCTTTAACGAGTCACTACTCACCAACGAAGACTACGATTTTAACTACCGAGTACGGCGGCATGGTCAACAGGTAATTCTGGATCGCTCGGGGCATTGCGACTATTTTGCAAGAACGACCTTAAGAGACCTTGCGGCCCAATATTTCCGTTACGGTCACTGGAAGGCCCAGATGGTTAAGCTCCTTCCACGTTCTATCAGAGTGCGGCATTGGATAGCGCCGGCATTTGTTGTTTCACTCGTGGTTCTCACGCTGGCCGGTTTGGTTTGGCAAGTCGCCTGGTGGCTGTTACTAGTCGAGCTAAGCTTCTATCTCCTGTTAGCACTGGGCGCCGGCTGGCAGGCCGCAAGAAGGTTAGGAGGCGATTTGGCCCTGACACTTGTGATGCCGGTGGTTTTTGCGACGATTCACCTGACCTGGGGAATTAGTTTTCTGATAAGCCTGGTTAGCGTGGGAAGTCAGGCCAAAGCTAGGCAGTTTCTTTGATAATGGGCGTCGTCCTTAGTTTCAAGTGTACACATGTTAACGAGCGGAGCGGCTACGATGTCAAACTCAACGTGGACAAAATGGGCTTACTATTATATAGATTTGTTGCGTCGCCTCCGTTTTGGCCACCAATGTGACCTCACTTAGTTTTTGCGTAGCGGGAAGTTTCGAATGTCATCAGCAAAGAAAAGAATTGGAATCTTCGTCATTGCTTATAACGCTGTCAATAAGCTCGATTGGACGCTCGACCGAATCCCTGAGCAAGTTTGGGACAAGGTTGATGAAGTATTTCTCTTTGATGATTGCTCCACCGACAATACTTACTACGCCGCACTCGGCTACAAGCATGCGAAGCACCTTGAGAAACTCACGCTCCACCGCAATGTCAAGAATCTAAGATACGGAGGCAACCAAAAGGCCGGCTACCAATATGCGATCGCTCGCGAGCTGGACATTGTGGTGATGCTCCATGCCGACGGACAGTATGCTCCGGAAGCCCTTCCTAAACTGCTTGAGCCACTCGAAAGGGGCGAGGCCGATATGGTCTTCGGCTCGCGAATGGCTGACGGAGGAGACCCGCGAAGTGGAGGCATGCCATTTTACAAGTTCATAGGAAATAGGATCCTCACCTGGTTGGAGAATAGAGTCATCGGCATGAATTTGTCAGAGTTCCACTCAGGCTACCGGCTCTATAGTTGCGAGGCCTTGAAGAAAGTCCCATTCATGCTTAATTCCAACGAATGGCACTTCGACACAAACATCCTGATACAATTTCATGAGGCGGGTTTACGCATTGTCGAGCGGCCAATTCCTACTTACTACGGAGACGAGATATGCTATGTCAATGGAATGGCTTATGCCTTTAACTGCCTGAAAACGGCTTTCAAATATAAATTGCACAAATCAAGACTGATCTACGAACCCAAATATGACGTCACCGGGGATCACTATATCTACAAGAGAGCTGATCCTTACAGCAGTCACGCGCAGATCGTCAGATGGATCGAACATGAACGACCAGCGGAGGTTTTGGAGATTGGCACCGCGACGGGCTATTTAAGCGCCGAGATGTCGCATCTGGGCTGCAAAGTGACGGGCATCGAACAGGACCCCGAAATGGCCGCAATAGCTCGGGAACATTGTGTCGAAATGATCGTTGGCGATGTCGAGACGATGAATTTAACCGCCTTGGGTCGCTATGACGCGATTGTTTTCGGAGATATCCTGGAGCACCTCCGCAACCCGCAGGAGGTTTTGCAAAAGATGAGCATGTTGCTCAAACCTCGTGGAAGAGTTCTGATTTCGCTGCCAAACATTGCCAACATTTGGGTACGGCTTAACCTTCTCTTCGGGCGTTTCAACTACACTCGCGTCGGAATACTTGACAAAAGCCACTTGCGATTTTTCACTTTGCAGACTATGAAGCAATTGGCTAACGACTCCGGACTTGATGTAATTAGCATTAATGCAACTCCCATCCCTCTCCCTGTTATCCTGCCCGCCACAAGCAAAGGACGGTCTCTTAGTTTTCTTCATCTCCTCAACTGGGGTTTGACCAGGCTTCGCAGCACGCTCTTTGGTTATCAGTTCATTCTTATCTGTCAGCCGAAGGCGTGAAACAACTTTCAAATCATCAGCCGCGACTTGCCAATCGTTCTGCCGTGATAGTTTTTGACTCATTAAGTCGAGAACGATCTGTGGTCATTCTTATGATCACACTCTGGAAGATTCAATGAGTGCCAGCATCCAAACAGACAGTCAGGAAAACATGACCTCTGCACGTCTTGAGAGGCGCCTGAGACGCATCGCCTGGTTGGCCGTCATCGTCCTGGGCTTCATTCAGGGCTGGACGAATCGACACTTCATCAATCCGGACGGCGTTTCATACCTGGACGTAGCTGACAAGTACTTGCAGAGAGATTGGACGTGGGCCGTTAATGCTTACTGGAGCCCTCTGTATTCATGGCTGCTTGGGGCCGCCTTGTTTTTGTTGCGCCCGTCCTCCTACTGGGAGTACCCGGTTGTCCACTTGGTAAATTTTCTTGTTTACCTCGGCGCCTTCGCCTGCTTTGAGTTTCTTTTATTTCAGGTAATTCGTTATCAAGCAGAGAGTGTTAAGGGGTCGTCGAGCGACGAATCGATTCTGCCCACGTGGGCTTGGCAGGCTGTGGGTTACGCTCTCTTCCTTTGGTGCGCGCTGGTTCTCATAACAATTACCGATGTCACGCCTGACATGTGCGTCGCGGCGTTGGTTTTTCTTTCGGCTGCGATCTTAGTTCGCATTCGTCACCGCCCTAACAAGTGGGCCAGCTTTGTTTTGTTGGGGTTGGTTCTAGGATTTAGCTATTTGGCCAAAGCTGTCATGTTTCCAGTATCACTGGGTTTTCTGTTTGTATGCTTGTTATCTGTCGGGGATCTCCGCAAAGCTCTGCCGCGTGTCCTGGTTTCCCTGATAGTCTTTCTTATCGTGGGGGGCCCATTTATCTGGGCGCTTCATAAATCAAAAGGACGTTGGACCTTTGGAGATAATGGTGGATTTGCCTACGCGTGGCATGTTAATGGGACCGAGGCCTACATCCATTGGAGAGGCGAACCACCCGGAAGCGGGATTCCCGTGCGTCCTACAAGAAAAGTGTTCGACTCGCCCGCTGTCTATGAGTTTCGCGATCCCATACCGGCGACCTATTCACCGTGGTACGATCCTTCCTACTGGTGCGAGGGAACGGTTGCGCATTTCGATCTCAAACGACAAATAAAAGTCCTGGGCGAGAGCGTGATGAGCTTCTACGCTGTTTTCATAAACAGCCCCATTGGGATGGCCATGTTGGTTGGATTCCTGGTACTTCAGCTTTCCAGGGATCCACGGTTTTGGACTTGGATCGCACAAATAAAACAGTGGAACATTTTGATGCCTGCAGTTGCGGCTCTGGGCCTTTACTCACTGGTGCACATAGAGACCAGATATATCGGTGCCTTCGTTGTCCTAATCTGGCTGGGCCTTTTCACGGGCATATTCCTTTCTAAGGACAGCAAATCTGCCAGGGTAGGCTCTTCCGTCGTTGTCGCGGTGGTCGCTCTAATCATGACGGTGATAGTCGCCAAATCGATTGCACCGGCCTATTCGACTGTCAGCGGCATAATCAGGCCGAAGGATTCTGCATTTTCTGAATACTGGCGGGTTGCTGATGGGTTGGCGCGTATGGGCGTGGAACCGGGAGATCAAGTAGGATCGATCAGTTATGGCTTCGCAGCAGGATCTTTTTGGGCTCGGCTGGCAAAAGTCCGAATAATTGCGGAAATAACCTCAGGCTCTAACTTGACGCCGAAAGAGGACGTAAACGAATTCTGGCACAGCGATGACGAGGTAAAACTCAGCGTAATTGAGGCCTTTGCAAAAACCGGCGCAAAGGTGATTGTTGCCAACCGGGTGCCGGCAGGTGTCTCGGATCCCGGCTGGCAGAGAATTGGTAATACGAATCACTACGTTTATTTTCTGCGATAGGCGCTGAGGGCGCAAAAGCCTCACCTGCGCGTTTTGCCCAGCGTGCTTATTGCAGGCAAGATGCCTGAGTTCCCAACATGTGGCTGGATAACAAGACAACGAAGGGTTTCACAAGTCAAGCATGAAGATTAGCGTTTTCGGACTAGGTTACGTCGGCTGTGTTTCGGCGGCATGCTTTGCCAAGAACGGCCACGAAGTCGTGGGCGTGGATGTGAGTCCAAACAAGGTAGAGATTATCAACAAGGGCAGCAGTCCTATTGTCGAGCCAGGAATGGGTGAATTGATTAGCGAAGCCGTGGGCTCTGGTCGTCTTAAGGCGACCACTAATGCGGCTGCTGCAGTAAATGGTTCTGAGGTCTCCCTCGTCTGCGTAGGCACGCCGAGCAATGCGAATGGCAGCCTCGATCTTCAGTACGTGACCCGCGTGTGCAAGGAAATCGGCGCCAGCCTGAAGAGTAAGAGTGGACGACACATCGTGGTAATTAGAAGCACAATGCTACCGGGAACGATTGACAGCATCGTGGCGCCGACACTGGAAGAAAGCTCGGGAAAATCGGTGGGACGCAATTTTGGGATCTGCATCAATCCTGAATTCTTGCGCGAAGGCACGTCGCTAGTGGATTTTTACGCGCCGCCGTTTACGCTAATCGGTGCGGACGACAGTGGGACGGCCGATGTTGTGCGGCAGCTTTATGCGGGCATCGAGGCGCCGCTTTTCGTGACGCCGGTAAGAACGGCGGAGATGGTGAAGTACGTCTGCAATTGCTTTCATGCATTGAAAGTCACCTTCGCCAACGAAATTGGGAATATCTGCAAAGCCCTGGGTGTGGATAGCCACGAGGTGATGGATGTCTTTTGCCAGGACACTAAGCTCAACCTTTCGTCTTACTACCTGAAGCCCGGCTTTGCATTCGGCGGTTCATGCTTGCCCAAAGACTTGCGGGCCATGAATTACAAAGCGAAAGAGCTCGACGTAGAAGTACCAGTGTTGTCGGCAATACTTCCGAGCAACCGGCGGCAGATTGAGAGTGCTGTCGAGATGGTATTGAAAACCGGCAAAAAGCGAATTGGCGTGCTTGGGTTTAGCTTTAAGGCGGGAACAGACGACTTACGCGAATCGCCGATGGTTTCATTGATTGAGACGCTGATCGGCAAGGGCTATCAGCTTTCGATTTACGACCGCGATGTTTCGCTCGCGCGTCTTGCAGGGGCAAACAAGGAGTATATCGAGCGCGAGATTCCCCACATCTCTCAGCTGATGCGTGCAAGCATAGACGATGTGGTGGAAGGCTCCGATGTCGTGATCATCGGAAACAAGGCTGAAGAGTTTCGGCAGGTTGAAACAAAATTGAAAGACAGCCAAGTGTTGATTGATTTGGTGAGGTTATTCAACCGGAACTCCAATGATTCTTATCAGGGCATATGCTGGTAGTTTACAACCCCAATCTGCCAGGGGGATGCTGCTGGACATGACTTACTACATTAAAAGTTCGTGTAATGAACCAGCGACAAACTAAAGTACATTGGCCAGTCTGGCGACGGATCTCCGTCGCCTTTTTGCTGCTCGGTTGCGCCTGGCTCATCGCCTGGGTGGGAGCACGACTCCTGATCGTTAGTGCTCCACTACATCATGCTGACGCGATCATTGTGTTGAGTGGCTCGAGAGCTTTCACCGAGCGTGCCAGCCTGGCGGCGGACCTCTACAAGGCAGGCCAGTCTTCCAGGATCATCCTTACTAATGACGATCAGCGTGGTGGCTGGTCAAACGCTGAGCAACGCAACCCTTACTTCTATGAGAGCGCCGCTAAGGAATTGCGCCGCTTCGGTGTACCGGAAACTGCAATCACCGTGATCCCCCAACCTGTTAGCAGTACCTGTGACGAAGCCCTCCTGGTCCGCGACTATTGCGAACGCAGCCAACTCCAGTCAATCCTGGTTGTGACTTCCGCTTACCACTCGCGGCGAGCTCTCAGGACCTTTCGCAGAGTGTTCGAAGGCAGCGGCAAAACCGTAGGACTGATGGCCACTGTGCCGGGTTGGCAAACCCCGGAGCCGGCGTTATGGTGGCGCTATCGACGCGGGTGGCTGATGGTGGCTGGTGAGTATTTGAAGCTAGGCTATTGCGTCTTGCGGTGTTAGGAAACGGAAAGGGATTGGGGGCGACCTGGCGGTGCAGATTTCTTCTACTGAACCCTTTCTCTCAACGAAAATGTCTGCTTAACTGGTAATCTCTGTGGATTGAGAGTTTAATTCTAGTGGACTGTCTCTCGTGCCATGAGAAAAAAAACCATCAGATTGCCACTTGCAGCTGCTTTGCTAGCCCTGTTTCTAACCGCAACTGCGAACGCAGATCCACTGTCCTTTGGTAATGCAGTTGCCTTGCAGGGCAACGGCTCAACCCGAGTCGACCTGTTCTCCAACCCGGGGACGATTCTAGTCGGTTCACGGCTAAACTTCCTGGTGGACATCAGCGGCGATGTGCCGTCGACGGGCCCAGACATCTTGCGACTGACATTCACCGCAGCGGGTCAGGCGCCCCAGGTACTTAACTTCCGTGTACCTCTGTTTGATTCCGTGCCTCCGCCATATTCCCAACTGTTTAGTTTTACTCTCCAAAACCTCGGCGCCGAGCCATTGGATGCCACATTGCGGATCGACATTCTGGGTACAGCGCCAGACTTTGTAATTCCGGGCGGACCAGGAGCCGGTTCACGCGTCGATTCGTACACCTATTCCTTCAGGATTGCGCAGCCGGTTCCGGAGCCCGCCACGTTGGTTTTCGCGGGACTTGGTTTGGCTGGATTGCTGGTAAGATCGCGACGACAGTATCGAAGCCGGCAATGATGGCCGACGGGACTATTCTTACCGAGGTGATACAATCACCACCAATGAGCGTGACGGAACTTCATGCATCGCAGGTGGCGGCGGGTGAGCGATTTGAGTTTGGCCGCAACTGGAGCCGATTTCTGAGCTTGCTCGACGACTCGCGCATTGAACGCGCTGAAGCGTCACTCAAGCTGATGTTGGAAACTGATACTCTCGACGGAAAAGCCTTTCTGGATATTGGTTCTGGAAGTGGACTCTTCAGCTTAGCGGCACGTCGTCTAGGCGCGCGCGTCCACTCATTCGATTTCGATCCGCAATCGGTCGCTTGCACTAAGGAACTAAGGCGTCGCTATTTTCCGAACGATAACCGCTGGTATGTCGATGAAGCTTCGGCGCTTGACCATGACTACCTGGAGTCACTCGGCAGCTTTGATGTGGTTTACTCGTGGGGAGTGCTCCATCACACCGGGCGTCTGTGGGAAGCGCTGGAAAACAGTGAACGGCTGGTTGCTCCCGGCGGGAAACTGTTTATTGCGATCTACAACGATACCGGCAGCCAGAGCTCGCGTTGGAAGTGGATCAAGAAGACCTACAACAGCCTACCTGGTTTACTTAAGTTCCCGTTTGCAGCGTTGGTGACGGCACCTGCCGAACTCAAGTCTTTGTCGCGGTCATTATTGACCTTGAAACCCGGCCAGTATGTGAAATCGTGGACCAATTACGACGAACGTAGAGGCATGAATCGTTGGCGTGACATCATCGATTGGGTTGGTGGCTATCCGTATGAAGTGGCGACGCCAGACGCGATCTTCGAATTTTTTAAGAGCAGAGGCTACACGCTAACCAAGATGACTTGTGGCAATGTTGGCTTAGGTTGTAATGAATTTGTCTTTATCAAGAACGTCGAGGCGAGGGACAGAGTTTAGAGTCAACCTTTAGGTTATGGCGCCGTGCAGGGTAAGCTTGGGCTGCAAACGGGTCGGCCGGTGAAGGGAGTAGGGAGTTGTCGATGCTCGCGGAAGTAAGGGAAGTTCAAAAAAGTAACGCCCCTGAAGGTGATGAGGCCCTCGCGACGCTTGAGCGGGACGGCATCGTCGTACTGCACAACCTGCTTTCAGTTGAACGCGTTCGTGACATGCAGCAGGCGTTTGAAGCGCGGCTGCACCGGATGCGTTGGAACGATCTGGATGGATTCGAGAAAGAAGTCTACCGGCATGTCATACCTGATGTGCTAATCCTCGCCCAGGGCTTTGTGGATTTGGCCCTCCATCCGCTCGTGAAGACGATTTTGAATCGTTATTTGGACAACAAGTATGAGCTAACTGAAGCGAAGGGTTGGAAGTCGCTGCCTACGAATCGGGATTTCCATGGCTGGCATGGTGATGCCTGGTACGATGAATCAGCTACGAAAAGTTTTCCCAAAGAGGTGAAGTTGGCCTTCTATCTCACCGATGTGCAGAGCGGTGCGTTCAATTACATCAAAGGCAGCCATCGCAAAGGGCATCCGCGCATTATCGCGAACGCCGAGGTTGCAGGCGTTCCTGAGTCTGAGATCGTTAAGGTGACTGGCAAGGCGGGAACCGCCTTCTTGTTTGACACTTCGGGAACTCACCGGCAGGGCGTGCCGATCCTTGAACCAAGACAGGCCACCTTCTACAACTACCACGATCCGGCCGTGGTGCTCGAACCTGAGAACAGCACCAGCTACCGCTATCATCCGCTGCTACTGAACGCAGCTTTTCTCGGCAACCTTTCTGCCGAGGATCAGCGGATCCTGGGTTTTGGTAACCAAACGAGATACACTCCCGCGTTTGTGCGTCCTGGGAAGCACGAACTGCTACAAAAACTATTTGGCGCTGCACTCGATCTTTCACTCCGAGTGACCGATGTCCAGGGGCGGGTAAAGGCCAGGCTAAAAAGAATCGGTAATGCGCGATGAAGTCCTAGCTCGTGTCTGATGTTTTTGTACGCCAATCCACTTCCTAATTCCGATCAAAATCAATTACAAGGAAGTCTGTTACAGAGGCGCGGGTCACGGTGCGTTTGGTCGAGAAAAAGTGAATTAATGCCGTTCTAATGCCCCCTGACTGCAGCCGAGGGATCGTTCACCTCCATGTCAGACCGCAACCCAATCGAAACTAGACCGAGCATGGGAACCGTCTTATCAGTTCTGGGATTGTGGCCACGATACATTGGTGGCAGCGAGATCTACCTGCGGGAACTCGCTCGCCAACTGGACGAGTACTCCTGGCAGAGCGTCATTTGTTTTATTAAGGAACCATCGCCGCAGGTGCGTCAGTTTCTTTCGTTACCAAACGTCACCATTGAGGTGCTTGAGAATGCAGACGCCCCCAATGGCGCCGCACTGAAAAAGTTTGCGAGAATCATGCGGACCCATCGTCCTGATATTCTTCATCTCCATCTGGTTGGCTTTCTGGGATTCTACCCCTGGTTGGCGCGTGTGATTTCGGCAAAGCGTGTGTTCTTTACCGATCACGGCTCGCGTCCGGAAAACTATGTGTCGGCGCGTGCGCCCCTTTGGAAGCGCCAAGCCGTGCGCCTGATCAATCATCCCATGACGAAGGTGATCTCGGTAAGTGATTACAATCGGGCCTGCATGATGACGATGGACCTGCTGCCCGCCGACCGCTTTTCACGCATCTACAATGCAGTTGATTTTTCTCGGGTCACCAACGGCGGGGGAAAAGGAATCACTTTTCGGAGTAAGTACGGTATTCCCACGGACCGCACAGTGGTTCTACAAGTGAGCTGGATCATTCCTGAAAAGGGGATTGGTGATCTGTTAGAGGCTGCTCGTTTGGTAATCGCTCAGAACGAGAAGGTTCACTTTGTGCTCGTGGGCGAGGGCAATGATCGCTCGCGGTTTATGAAGCAGGCAGACGAGATGGCGTTGAGCAAGCACATCACCTGGACAGGTTTGGTGGACGATCCTTTCGCGGAAGGTGTGTACGATGCCGCTGACATCGTTTGCCAGGCATCGCGTTGGCAGGAAGCGTTTGGTCAAGTGATCGCTGAAGCGATGGCTTGTGGCAAGCCAGTGGTTGCCACGCGGGTCGGTGGCATACCCGAAGTGATACAGGACGGCAAGTCAGGATTCCTGGTGGATAAAGGCGACAGTAGAGCGCTGGCGGAGAGGATCCTGCAAATAGCCGGCGATCGCAATCTGCAGTTGGAAATGGGTCGGGCCGGCCGCTCCGTCGCCAGAGAAAAGTTTGAACTTGAAGGTATGGTGAGGCAGGTGATCGGGCTGTATGGGATTGCGTAGTCTTTAAGGAGATCTTCGCAAGAACGGGAATGGGTGCACTAAGACAGTTAGTGAAAGTACCGGGAGTTCGTTGGCTGTGGCGGAAATGGCCAATTGGCTCCATCGATACGCGCGTTCAATATGATATCTGGCAGCAGTCCGCCTTTGCTTATGGTCTTTACTCGGCGGCCTATTTGGCCAACCGCTTGGGACTGCGCGAAGTAACCGCAATCGAGTTCGGTGTCGCCGGGGGGATGGGACTCGAGGCTCTTGAAAACCACGCCCATCTGATCGGCAGGCATTTCGGCGTCCACGTCTTCGTAGTTGGTTTCGACTCGGGTAGCGGAATGCCCAAACCGATCGACTACCGTGACCTGCCGCACGTTTGGGCCGGGGGTTACTACAAGATGGACGAAGAAGCCGTCCGCGGGAAACTGAAAGCGGCAGAGTTGATCATCGGCCCAGTCGAGGAAACGGTCCCGGTTTTCTTACAGCGTCAGCCCGCGCCCATTGGCTTCGTGTCTTTCGACCTGGACTATTACAGCTCGACGAAGCAGGCGTTCCAGATCTTCGATGGGGCTTCGGCGTCGCGGCTTCCCAGAATCTGGTGTTACTTCGATGATACGATCTGGCCCGAGCGCGCGTGCTTCAATGAATTTACGGGCGAGTATCTGGCAATCAATGAGTTCAACGCGGACCATGAATACAAGAAACTTGCCAAGTTGCCTTACCTGAATTGGACGCGATCCATTCCAGCCGCTTGGAACGATCAGATGTACGTTTTTCATGACTTCAAGCATCAGGACTACAATACGAATCTGACGCCGCCTGATGGCCGCTGAGAAGTTCCGGCCATTACCTACTCGCTAAATGAAACTGATCGAGGCTCTAGGTATCATTTCAAAAAAACCGGATGGCGAGCCGCTGACAATCAGCCTCGTGTGCGGCTTCACGCCTTTGCACCTGCAGACGTTTCTTCACGCGGAACTGCAACTGCTTTTTCCTGGTCGCCCGGTCGAGATCACAACTGGACTCTATGGCGACATTGCGGGAACTCTAAGAGATGCGAAGGACAAAAATCTCGACGCCGTCGCACTCGCTCTCGAATGGGAAGATCTGGATGCGCGGCTCGGCACCCGCCAGCTCGGGGGCTGGCACGCGCGAAATGTGGAGAACATCCTGGAGGCTTCGCAGCTTAAGCTCTCGATGCTGGAGCGATCGCTAACGGATTTGATCGTAGCGGTTCCCGTGGTAGTAAGTTTGCCGACTCTCCCGTTGCCGCCGCTCTTTATCACACCCGGTTGGCAGGTTAGTTCCTCGGAGTTGATCTTAAGAGCGCAACTCTCTTCGTTTGTTTCGTCCCTTGCTGGACAATCGCGGCTTCGCTTTGTAAACGAACAACGGTTGCACGCCGCGTCGCCGTTCGCCTCTAGATTGAGTATCAAGTCTGATTGGACGGTTGGTTTCCCTTACAGTATCCCACACGCGTCCGCGCTCGCCGGTTTGATGGCACACCTGATTCGCAATCCGTTGCCGAAGAAGGGAATCATTACTGATCTGGACGATACCCTGTGGAACGGAATCGTTGGTGAAGTCGGTGTGGAAGAGATCCACTGGGACCTGGACAATCACAGCCAGGCTCACGGCCTTTACCAACAGTTTCTGCAGTTGTTGTCGGAAGAAGGCGTGCTGGTTGCTGTGGCGAGTAAGAACGATCCGTCTGTGGTCGCGCAAGCATTCCAGCGTGATGACCTGCTGCTATCAGACGAGAGTGTCTTCCCTTTCGAGGTGAGCTGGAGTTCAAAGTCAAAGGCTGTATCGCGCATACTCGCCAGCTGGAACATTGGCCCGGAGAGCGTGGTCTTTGTCGATGATTCGCTCCTTGAGCTCGCGGAAGTGCAAGCTCAACATCCGGAGATTGTTTGCATCCAATTTCGTGGCGATGAATCTGTCTATGAACTGCTTTCCAACCTCAGAGACCTTTTCGGCAAAAACACCATTTCCCCGGAAGATAAGCTGCGGATTGCGAGCATCCGGAGCAACGCTGCGATCGGGCACGCTGCTGAGGACGACGAGGGGTTTTCAGAGGCCTTGCTCGAACAGGCAGAAGCGGAGCTGGTATTTTCTGTGAGCAAGGACGCGGGCGACGCGCGCGCCTTTGAATTAATCAACAAGACCAATCAGTTCAATCTCAACGGCAAGCGATACACAGAAGCCGCCTGGCAAACCTATCTTAGCCCGGATGACCGGTTCCTGCTGACCGCGAGTTACACAGATCGTTTTGGTGCTTTGGGAAAAATCGCTGTGATTGCCGGACATCAGAATGGGATGGTACTGTCCAT
>JBOGOU010000029.1:0-1205 GCA_050748205.1 Pyrinomonadaceae bacterium
ATTCATGAGCGCTTCTCCTTTTAGGCCAGATTATTCGACATGGGAAAAGACTGTTGAAGGGCAAGACGTATTACGCAGACTTCGAACCTTCGTCTTTCTCGCCCATCCCGCCCTTCTCGCAAGTCTCGCTCTTCTCGCATTCTCCGACGCAATGACGCTATAGACGGAACGAACGATTTTCCCGCCCCTCGCATTAGGATGAGGAACATGATATTTTTGATTTTACAGATAGTTGATTCACAAGCTGAGAGGGCACTATGGGTGCGGTGACCTTTAGAGAGGCGTTAGAGCTGATTGAGTCCCTTCCTGAAGAGGACCGTCGGGACCTGCTTGATATTGTGAGGCGGCGTCTTGTGGATGAGCGGAGGGCGGAGATCGCAAAAGCCATTCAGGCGGCAAGAGGAGAATGGGCGCGCGGAGAAGTCAAGGGTGGCACCGTTGACGACCTCCTGCGTGAACTCCCTGAATGAGGCGATTGGTCTGGAGCAAAACTTTCCTCCGAGCTTATACAACCGCCATACGTCGACACCCTCACCTGAAACCTGACATTGAAGCAGTCCTTAGATTTCTCGTTGACGATCCCTTTGACCCTCGTTTGAGATCCCACAAGCTAAAGGGGCAGTTGGCGGGAACGTGGGCCTGCAGCATTGGTTACGACATGCGGCTGATCTTCGAGTTTGTGAAAGGTGCCGGCAAGGAGGACGAGATCTTGTTGATCGAGATCGGCACCCATGACGAAGTCTACTAAACTCATATGCAATCTGCCGCCCTTGTACACAAACAGCCTCGCATCCGTCGTGTCATCAGTGCGCGTCTTGCAGCAAAAGTGGAAAGGAGACTCTATGAAGAAGGGTGAAGGTTCCACCGTAGATGAAATGCGTACCGAATATAAACGTTCAGATTTCAAGAAGCTTGAACGCGGTAAGTTTTATGAGAAGGTAGTCGCAAGTTCGAATGTTGTCGTACTGGAACCAAGGGTGGCCAAAGCCTTTCGAAATTCCGCCCGTGTCAATCAAGCGCTTTCCAGTTTGCTGGAACTTGCCCAACAATCGTCACGCCCAACACCACGGTCAACCCGGACGCGCGCGAAAGCCGCACGCGCCGGTTAACTCTGACGTGAGACTTCGAACGTCGAGCCTGAGTGACGCACTCGGCCCTAGAGACGCAATAGACGTATCCGTCGCGTGTCGCTCATATCGCAGAGC
>JBOGOU010000030.1:0-3308 GCA_050748205.1 Pyrinomonadaceae bacterium
GTGGTACGCATATCGACGCGCCGGTCCACTTCGCTAAGCGTCGTCATAGCGTCGATCAAATACCACTCGAACAACTAATGGGCCCGAGCGTCGTCGTTGATGTTTCAAAGCAGTGTGAAAAAAATCCGGATTACCTCGTAAGCACCCAGGACTTGCTCGATTGGGAGAAGAAAAACGGAAAGATTCCAGCGGGTTCGATTCTGATGCTCCGTACCGGCTACGGACGATATTATCCTGACCGCAAGAAGTATTTGGGAACGGATGAGCGAGGTGCAGAAGCAGTTGCCAAGCTTCATTTCCCCGGTCTTCACCCCGATACAGCTCGTTGGCTGACAACCAATCGTACGCTCAAGGCCATCGGGTTGGACACGGCCAGCATCGACTATGGTCAATCAACGTTATTTGAAAGTCATCGCATTCTCTTTGACAAAAATATTCCCGCGTTTGAGAACGTCGCCAACCTCGACAAGCTGCCCGCTAAGGGCTTCTCAGTGATCGCGCTGCCAATGAAGATCAAAGGCGGGAGTGGCGGGCCACTGCGAATTATTGCCATACTTGGTAGTTGACTTCCGATGATTGACTGGTTCCCGATCCGGCTGTCGTTCGCGGTTGCAACCGCGGCAACTTTGATTGCGCTCATCGCGGGTGCGGGGCTCGCCTGGTTGCTGGCGCGTAAGCGTTTTCCCGGGCGAAATCTCGTTGACGCGCTGATCACGTTGCCGCTCGTACTGCCACCCACCGTGCTCGGTTATTACTTGCTGGTGTTGCTGGGCACACGCTCTTCGTTTGGCGGCTTTCTTTACCGGCAATTTGGAATCCGTCTAACCTTTACCGTCACTGCGGCGATTATTGCCGCATCCATTCACGCTTTGCCGCTGGTGACTAAGAGTCTGCGAGCAGCTTTTGAAGGGGTAAACCTCGAACTCGAAGCTGCCGCTCGAACCCTGGGGCTAAACAACCGTCGCGTGTTCTTTCGAGTAACTCTGCCGCTGGCGTCTCGTGGCGTGCTGGCGGCAACAGCTCTGGCTTTTGCGCGCGCCCTGGGAGACTTCGGTGTGACGATCATGATTGCCGGCAACATTCCGGGCAAGACGCAAACCGCTTCAGTGGCCATCTATGACGCCGTGCAAGCGGGACGCGATAACGAAGCATTCACGTTGGCCGTTATCGTTTCACTGATTGCCGTAATAATGCTCTACTTCATCAACCGCTTCGGAAGATTGAGGTGGTGAACCGATGACCAGACTGGGAGAGAATCCGCAGATTACTCAGACTACATGAGTGCCACTCAGCCACAGAACCATTTGCGGTAGCCAATGGATCGCCACTCAACTCGAGAAGCACCGCTCAATTACCGAACCCGTCAAGCGCTAGCGAGCGGATGCTAGCAGTTCACGGTAGGTAGTCTGTTCTAATTTGAGAGTTGGCTCGATTTGAAACAGCGATCCACGAAACTACACGAACAACACGGAAATTCCGTTAGTGATATTTCGTGGTACTTCGTGGATCGTTTTTTCTTTGTGCCTCGCTTACCCTAGCGGATCTCCGCTGTCGATTGCGGCGCAGGTTGAGTGCCAGTATCCATTGGCTACCGCAAATGGTTCCGTGGTTGTGTGGCGCTCTTCGAGGTTGAACAGTATTACTTAGAGGGGCGCAACACAGAATCTTGCCACTACGCTTTCTGCTCGCCACTTGCCGGCTCCGGCGTCACAGAAGGCTGCGACCTCACATGTTGGTCCAACCCGAATCCAAGAAAGATCGTCGCCAGAATAAATGCTGAACAGAAGAAGTATGGCGAGGACACGCCGAGCGTATCGAACGACCAGCCGAAGAATAGCGGCGCGATGATGCGAGCTACGCCGCCATATGTCTGCTGCATCCCCATGTAGAGGCCTCGTTCTCTGGAAGCAATGACCCGCGACAGAAGTGCAGTCAAGCAAGGAAAGGTGAACGCTGTGCCCAACGGGATCAGAGCAACGGCTACTGCCAGCATCCCCAGGTTTCGCGACAACGGCATTCCCACGACGCCGCTCGCCAGGAGCACGAGTCCCAGTCGCGAGAGCTTCGCCTCGCCAAGCCAATCGACCATGCGTCCGAGCAGTAGCACGCGTGTGAAGACCGAAATGGCGCCGACGTACATGAAGAAATAACCAATGGTCTGTTCAGTCACCTGAAAGCGCGCGTTCAGAAAGAGCGCGAGCACCGAAAAACTTCCCTGGAAGGCGCCGATGGCGATCGCATAGATCCAGATCAGACGCGACGAAGGCTCGCTCGAATGCGAGATGATGCGCCAGATAGCCTGACGCGATGTGCGCCGCACTTCGCCTATCGGCGCCTGCTCATTCAAATCACGCGACTCGGTCAAGTATCGCGCCGCGAAGGCCATGTTTGCCAGACAGAGCGTCGCCGCAAGGATCCCCGGCGCTGCATGACCCAGCTCGAGTGTCCCTGATCCGGGCAGCAGGTCGCGCTTACCTAAGGCAATCGCGAATGAACCGAGTACGGGTCCCAATGCCACGCCAAGGTTGGTTGTCGCTGAGAGCCAGCCAAGCGCGCGTGCGCGATCCTTCGGCTCAGTCGAGTCGGCGACGTACGCCTGAATAACACCGACCGTGCCCCCGCCTGCGCCTTGCACGATTCTCGAAATGAACAAGAGCAGGAGCGAGTTCGCAAAGCCGAAGATCAGATACGCGATCGCCGATGCGCCCAGGGCGATAAGCAGCGTGGGCCGCCGTCCCACTCGGTCGGAAAACCGGCCCCACATCGGCGCGCTCAGTAATTGTGCGAAAGTGAAGGCAGCGATGATAAATCCCGCGATGATCCCGATACCAAAATGTATGCCGAGCACGTCGATCCCCGGCCCGCCCAGCGTCTTCACATAAAACGGCAGGAGCGGAATGATCATCAGCAGCCCCACCATGTCTATGAAGGCAGTGGCCATAAGTGTGAACAACTTGGCCGGGATCTTCCGCACTTCCCTCCAGAGCACATAGAGCAGCGCAATCGCAATCGCAACAAGCAAAACGAGCACAAGTGGCGATTGGAACGACTGGGAAATGTTCTGCAGGATGATCATTTCAAACTAATGGCCTGGGCATCTCGTTGTTAGAAAAACATAGTATACCAGCGGGAGTCAGGGGCTGCGGGCAGTCCATAACGAAATTTCAAGCAGTATCCACAGATTCCGCAGATCACACATCGCCGCCGCCGCAAATCAGGGTGGTTTCACGCAAAGACGCAAAGGGGCAAAGACGCAAAGCGGGGAATCAGCCGCGGATGAACGCGGATGACACGGATCAGTACAAGTA
>JBOGOU010000031.1:0-14131 GCA_050748205.1 Pyrinomonadaceae bacterium
ACAACTTTGCTTACTCGCAGGATGGTCGCACCCTTGCTTTTTCGCGCGGCAGCCACACCCGCGACGCAGTGCTAATCAGTGAAGTGAAATGATGACTATTGCCGCCGGCACAAAACTCGGTCGTTACGAAATCCGCTCGAAGATCGGCGAAGGCGGAATGGGCGAGGTGTATCTGGGGGAAGACGTCAGGCTTCATCGCAAGGTGGCGGGAGACCGAAAACAACTTGTTGGTCATTCCGGCGGCGGGAGGCGAGCCGGTCCGCGTGTATGACAACGCGCCGGACAATCGCTACGCGACTGGTTACTTAGTGCGCTGGAGCCGGACGGCCGGCTGCTCACCTACATCGATAACGTCGGTGAAGCCTCGAACATCCGGGGGCAGCCTGTGGAGGGTGGGACGGCGCGGCAGTTGACGAAGTTCGAGGCCGACACGATCTTCAGCCGTGTTGATCGCAGATTTCAGGTGACCAACGGCGCGTCTCAGGGTTTGTTCGCTCTAGAAAACGTTGAGAGCGAGATTTGTCAAATTTCCTACTCGCCAGGCGAAGCGTACAGAATAACCAGCGATCCCAATGAAACGCTCCGCACATTCGAGCCCGCCTGCAGGACGCGGCCAGGACTAGTCAAGCGCGCACAATACGCGCACATCGAAGACCCTAAAACGGCCCAAACAATCCTAAGCGATCCTAATTCACCTACGTCATAAGCCCTTCACCCTCAGTAACATCCGTTGATCTTTAAACCACTTCGGCGATTCGGTAAGCGGCCCTGAAAAGGCCGGCGTCGGCGGTTCGATTCCGTTCCTGGCCACCAGTCCTTTCAATAACTTAGCAGCAGAGAAAAGCTGCGTAAAAATTTCTCGCGCGCACAATACGCGCACATCGGTCAACCTAAAACCGAAATATGCCTCGCAGATTGGTTCAAATCATTTCTAAATTTCCCTGCTGCTGGTTCTGGCGATGTATTGACGCTACAGCTTGGGATAGCTCTTCGTCATCTTGACATCCGAGTGGCCCACGATCTTGCCACACTTGTAAAGATCGCCGCGGTTGAAATTCCCTATCTTTAAAAGAAGCTGATGGAGAGTTTCATCTCTTATTAGAAGCATCATTGTTCTTTGTGCCTCATTTCGATTTTGAGTCTTCGTTATCGGTGGTGTTTTGCGATTAGTGATAGGTTCCATCGTGAGGGATGGCTGTAAATGTTTGGATGCTAGGGTTATTAGCCGAGGAAGGGATCGAACTCTTGGCCTCCGCATTGCGAATTAGCTTACCGGCAAAACGCTAAGTATTTGCCTTTTCGAAAGTTGCAGCCACCAAGAGATCTTAAGGGTTTTCCGGTTCTTTCCCATTCCTTACCAGCGCATACCCATACCGTGCTGTTATTTTTGTCCACGTATTGGCCACTTGGGAATCTCAGAAAAATTCAGAACAGCTTTTGAGATGACAATTTGGCATCTCAAAAAAGACTTCAAACCTTCTAGAATCGGTCGCATCCCAAACATCGCTACAAACGACTTGAGTAGATCTGCGATTAAGAAGCGCCAGCACCCCGACTGGCTAGATTTGCAGCGTAAACATCTTCGACAGCGGCGCGCAATAACTCCGCAACGCTCCACGCTTGGGCCACGCAACCTCGAGGCGCGTGTGGAGGATCGCCGTCGAAGATTTCTGAGACTTGCCCCAGACACGCTTCCCTTAAATGGTCATCAAAGTTCTTAAGCCATTCAGTGGCGAATTTACGCCCAGCTCTCTCACCAAATGTTTTTGCATATGCTGTGATGTATGAACCCATCAACCACGGCCACACCGTGCCCTGATGATAAGAGCCATCGCGACTTCGCGGATCGCCTTCGTAGCGACCGATATAACGGGAATCGTTCGGCGAGAGGGTGCGGAGGCCGCGCGGCGTTAGCAGTTCGCGCTCGACTACGCGCAGGATGTTCTTCGCATTCGTTTTTGAAACCATCGAATTCGCCAGGCTTATTGCGAGGACCTGATCGGGCCTGATTGAAGCATCGCGCTCGTCGCCGTTCACTACATCATTAAGACAACCTGTCTGCTCGTTCCAAAACTGTTCATTGAAACTCTTGCGCGTAGATGCGGCCATCGTTTTGTACTGCTTTTGATTTGCTTTATCGCCGAACTTTTCCGCCAGGCCCTCCATTACCCGCAGCGCGTTGTACCAGAGAGCTTGAATCTCGACAGCCTTCCCGGTACGGGGCGTGACCACCCAGTCACCGACTTTCGCGTCCATCCAGGTGAGCTGTACACCGGGTTCGCCGGAAAACAACAAGCCGTCTGCGTCAACGTGAATGTTGTATCGAGTGCCTTTCACATGCCAATCGATGATGTCAATGAGCACGCTGTATAGGGTCGTGCGGACGAAGTCGTAATCATTTGTGTATTGCAAAAGCGAACGCACTGCTTCGAAAAACCAGAGCGTCGCGTCCACAGTGTTGTATTCAGGAGTCTCGCCCGCATCCGGAAAACGGTTCGGTAACATTCCCTGATCGACGTGCGCGGCAAACTCAGCCAGGATGCTCTTGGCGATTTCAGCCTTCCCGGTGGCCAGAGTCAGACCGGGCAGCGCGATCATCGTGTCGCGGCCCCAATCCGCGAACCAATGATAGCCGGCAATAACGGTCTTACAACGCTCGCGCGCAACGATAAATTGATCGGCGGCGGTAGCCAGCGAACTGACAAGGTCGTTGTCACGAGGTGCCGACTGCGCCAATATTTTGCGACGCTTGATCTCAGCCGACCGATAAGCGTCGGCTTGCTTCGAGTCGCGGCGCTCGGTCGAGGCGATCAGGCTGACGCGGACCCCCTTCTTCAATCGGCCGGCGTCAACAGTGAAGCTGAATGCAAACGGGTTGAATAAATCTTCACGGAAATCAAGCCCGCGCTTCTGCTCCACTCGGTATTCGAAGTTGCGATACCAATCGCCGTGGGTGTGGATCTCGCCAGGATCGTGGGCAAAGTATAACGTCGGCAAATCGGCATACGGCGCAACGCTTGCTAGCCCGTCCTCAATCTCGACATGCGAATTCAACGAGCTGTTTTCGTGCGTGGTGCTGTGATAATCGCGAAAGGCGATGAGCGGTCGTATCTCCAACTTGATCTGCGCAGTACCCTCGCCGTCAGGGAGGGAGTGCAGATCGTATTGCACAACTGTCGTGTTCTCGCCCTGCACCATGAAGACCGACTTCTCGATCTCAATCCCCTCGACCAGGTAAGTAAAGATGGGGAACGGATCAAGACGAAATCCTGTTTGCAACTGAAAACCCTGCGGATGAACGGTCCCTGGATATTGATTGGTTGAGAGGTCGTAGCGCTTTCCGTCAATAACGATGGCTTCTTCGAGCTTGGAAAGCAAAACCATGCGGCCGACCGGCGGCTTGGTGGCAGCAGTCAGTAATCCCTGATAGCGGCGCGTGTTGAGTCCGACGATGGTTGACGAAGCAAAGCCGCCCAGCCCGTTGGTTTCCAGCCACTCGCGCGTTTGTGCGGTTTCGAGGTCGCGACAACTGTCTTGATTCAACTCAATCATGTTTCCCCTTTTCTGAGCGCCGGATGCGCCCTCAACTACGCGGCTTCCACCTTGGCGATCCTGTAAGGGTTTACTTCGATCATCGTTGTTTCTTCAGATTGCGAAGCGCACGGTGAAGTTACATCCATGAACTGCACCAAATCTTTCGAGAACAAGAGATCTAGAGTCCAATCGAGCGCGACGCGCACTTTCTTTTCAAAGCGAGGCAGCTTGCTCAAATAAATGGTGCGCCACATCCACCAGGCGATGAACCCTGAAAAGTGTATGCCCATGATGCGCGCCACACCTGTGCGTCTGCCGATCGTAGCCAGCGCTCCGATCGTCTTGAACTTGAACCCCTTCCGGCTGCCACCGTGAATCGCTACAAGGATGTTATGAGCTGCTATCTTGCCTTGGCGCAGAGCGTGTTGAGCCGTCGGCGGACACGGTTTGCCGCTTGCGGGATCGGGCACAGCAGCGCAATCGCCCAATGCCCAGACTCTGGGATATCCATTAACTTCGAGAAACTCATTCGTAATCAGGCGTCCGCGTGCTTTCTCGCAATCCAACATTTCTAGCAGAGGATTAGGCGAAACGCCGGCAGTCCAAAGAAGCAAGTTGGCCTTGATCGCCGTTCCATCGCTGAGCGCTACCTCATTGTTCGAAACACTTCTTACCGCGGTGTT
The DNA here is from genome assembly GCA_050748205.1 of Pyrinomonadaceae bacterium. GTDB lineage: Bacteria > Acidobacteriota > Blastocatellia > Pyrinomonadales > Pyrinomonadaceae > PSRF01. The sequence continues at coordinate 4,218 of JBOGOU010000031.1, forward strand.
CATCAGAAACTCTACTCCGCGATCAGCAAGTTTCTTTCGTGCATAGACGCCGAGCTCTGGCCCAAGTTCAGGCAAAATTGCGTGGGTGGCTTCGATCAGAACGAGGCGCAACTCAGCTTCGCTAAGTCGCGGATAGAAACCTATCGCTTCGCGAATGAAGTCGTTGATGGCGGCGATGGTTTCGACGCCGGCAAACCCGCCGCCGGCCACGACGACGGTCAACAGCTTCCGGCGCTGCGTGCCACAACACTCAAAATCTGCTTCTTCAAGGTTCTTAATCAGACGATTGCGCAAACGAATCGCGTCGCTCAGAGACTTCATCGTCAGAGCGTTCTCGGCCAGCCCGGGCAGGTTGTAGAAGTTCGTCACTGAGCCCAGTGCCAACACCAGATAGTCGTACGCTAACTCGTGATCATGACTGTCATCGCCGTGAGCGACACCCACGAGCCTTTTCTTCAAGTCAATTGATCTGATCTCGCCGTGAAAGAACTGCACCCGACGAAGCAGCTTACGCACAGGATTCACAATGTGAGTGAAATCGAGATCGCTCGCGGCGACCTCGTGCAGCATCGGCGTGAACAAAAAGAAGTTTTCGCGATTGACGAGAGTGATCTCGATGTCAGGATAGCGGGCCAGCTTCTTCTCCAGGTGTAACGCCGTATACAGGCCACCAAAGCCGCTGCCAAGAATCAAGATTCGTTTCTTTGGTTGTGAATCGATGGTCATCGCTACACCGGCGCGACTTCGCAGAAGACTTTTATCGCACCGTTACCGTTGGTGAGTTTGGCGAAAAGTTCCTGGTAGTTTTCCAGACCTTTGACCGGGTGCGTCAGCAAACGCTGGAGCCAGCCGGGATATTCAGCTTCGGCTTGCGCCATGTCCTTAACACCCATCTCGAAGTACTCACGATTGGCGTTTACTGTGCCGACCATCACCTTGTTGCCCAGCACAAAGTTCAGATTGATCTTGTCGGCCGGGACCTCGATCTTGCGATCGCCGCCAGTGACGCTCGACAGCACCAGCACGCCGTTCTTTCCAAGGGCCTGCATGCTGTCGAACACGACTGGCGAAAACCCTGTCGCTTCGAAGATGATGTCGAAGGGACCGTGATGCTTTGCGCCCTCAAGGATCGACATTTCTCTCGTGGATTGGTACGTCGCGCCGATGGTTTCGATCAAATCCGAGTTCAAGTATGGCTTGGGATTCAGCCCAAACGTTGTCACCTGCAACCCGCGCAGCCGAAGTACCAGCGTAGCCAGCAAACCGATAGTTCCCGCGCCCATCACCACCGCGCGAACTGGATGCCACACGCGCAGTCGACGCTGGATTTCGTAAGCCTGAGCGATGCCTTTTTCAACGACAGTTGTTGGCTCCAGCAGCACGCCTACTTCTTTCAGTCCCTGCGGAATCTTCACGATAAATTCGGCATCGTCAACGTAGTATTCGCTCATGTAGCCATGACGCAGATTGATGCCGCGCTCAAAGTAGACGTCGTCGGTGGTCATGTCGTTGGTCCCGATCAAATCGTAGATGCTTGAGCCAGGTCGCCGCACAGTAGCAACAACGTAGTCGCCGGGTTTGACCTCGACGACGTTTGCTCCAACTGCTTCCACTCGGCCAAAGCTTTCGTGACCGATGACCAGGAAGTCGGAGCCTTGCGGCGCATTGCCGTAATCGGCGGCGTTGATTTCCTTGTCGGTACCGTCGACGCCAACGCGCAGAACTTTGACCAACACGCCACGACCATTCGGCACTTCATCCACTGAGGGTTTTGGCATCTCAGCGAGGTGTACGGTGTTAGGCTTTCCTGGGAAGACTGCAATTGCTTTCATGATTGCTCCTTGTGATAAAGGACGTTGGGGTTAGGGTGTCGACTGTAAGTTGACATATCCACACCCTAACCCAGCGCCCTACTTGATTAACTTGCTGGCATGGCCCACTGAGTTTGAAGTCCGATTTGCTGAAGCGTCGAGAACACTCGCTTGGGTTCACCCAGGTCGCTCCAGCCGACTTCGCTCACCTGCATTACTGCCAGATTGTCAGGCCGTAACGCGAGAACTTCGTGCGAAAAGTTTGTCGAAGGAATCCAGGAATACAACTCGCTCATCGCGCGAGCTTCTCCAGGAGTCCCAAAAGTTGGCGCGATAGCTGAAAAGAAAGCGAAGAGCGCCGGCAACGCGCGCCCGGTCATCTTCAGAAAAGCGTCGACGCGTCCCACCATTACGAAGCTGTTCCACAGGCATCCCCGCTCCATCAATCCTCGAGCGACGAGTGCGGACGGCTTTTCCCAGAACTTGCGCACGCGCGAAATTCCACGCGGCTGCCGGCCAAACAGCGAAACGTCCGGCTCGATCCAGCCATATTCCACTTCGGGACTCTCCGGTTTGATTCCGAGCAAGGTGACGGTTTCTGGATGAGTTTGTGCGGCTGAAAAAGCCGACTCAATATGTGACATGAACTGCTCGTCATCAGCGAAATAATGATCAGAGGGAAAGAAGGCGACCGTTGCGTTCGGTGAAAGTTGGGCGATGTGCAGCAAGCTGAAAAGAAGCGCAGGTGCCGTCCCCTTGTTCTCGGGCTGCACCAGCAAGCGAGTCTTTGGCACATTCCTTAATAACGACCTGTAGAAACGTTTATGGGTTCGCGTCAAGACGGTTAGAGTTCGTTCCGGCGCCACGGAGAGCGCGACCCGACGGCTGGTCTGATCCAGCAACGTCCGGCCTCCGATGATTGGGCAGAACTGCTTAGGCCGGTCGTCGCCTGAAATAGACCGCGTTAGCGATTGCAGGCGCGTGCCGTCGCCGCCGGCGAGAATCACGGCCCAACGATCGTCGCTGGCTTTGTCAATCGTTTGATCGGAGCTGCACAGGTTGTTGGTGACTTCGTGTTCGCAAGAGAAGATTGCCATTCGTCGCTCTCCTTATCAGGTTTCAGTTCGTCTGCCTGAATATGAGTCGGAGAAAGCGCGAATTCCTTTCACAAGAAACGACAAGAAATTTACAGAAACTACTAATTCCTACCGATGGCTGCCGCTTGCACCTTCGATCGGTGTTCACCGCTCTGCTGCATAAGCTTAGCGACCAAGCCGGTCCATCCAGTCTGGTGACTGGCGCCGACGCCTGAACCGTTGTCGCCGTGGAAGTATTCGTGAAACTGGATCAGGTCGCACCAGTTTGGATCTTCCTGGAACTTGTCGATCTCGCCATACACTGGGCGGCATCCATCCGAGTCGCGCATAAAAGGGCGCGATAGCCGGCGTGAGATCTCGGCGGCGACCTCCCACAGTGTCAGCATGTTTCCCGATCCCGTGGGACATTCAACCTTGAAGTCATCGCCGAGATAGTGATGAAACTTTTGCAGGGATTCGACGAGTAAGAAATTCAGCGGAAACCAAATCGGGCCGCGCCAATTGGAGTTGCCGCCGAACAGGCCGGTGCTTGATTCTGCTGGTTCATAGTCAACCCGATGGTGAGTCCCATTGACCTGCAACACATATGGATTGTCCTTGTGATAGCGCGAAATCGCGCGAATGCCGAATGGCGACAGAAACTCATTCTCATCGAGCATGAACCGCAGGACGCTGCGCAACTGATCGGGGCTGACGATTGAGAGCAGCCGCCTTTCGGCATTCCCTAGCGTGCGCATACAGGCAACGTTCTCCGTTAGGTCCGGCCGGTTCTTGAGGAACCATTCCATCCGCCGTTTGAAGTCAGGCAGTTGATCCAATAGCCCAGGTTCCAGAGTCTCAACTGCAAACAACGGGATAAGGCCAACCATAGAACGGACCTTCATCGGCAACGGCTTGTCGTTTGGCAGATGAAGCACATCGTAGAAAAACCCGTCTTGCTCGTCCCATAGCTTTATATCTTCATCGCCTCGGTTGTTCATCGCCCGCGCGATTTGAAGGAAGTGCTCCCAGAACTTGCTGGCCAGGTCTTCATAGGAAGGATCTTCTTTGGCCAACTCCATCGCGATGGCTAACAAATTGAGGGCATACATGGCCATCCAGCTTGTGCCATCCGACTGCGCGATATGACCTCCGGTCGGCAGCGGCGCGCTGCGATCGAAAACGCCGATATTATCCAGACCGAGAAAGCCTCCCTGAAAGATGTTCATCCCATCAGCATCTTTCCGATTGACCCACCAGGTAAAATTCAAAAGAAGTTTCTGGAAAACGCGCTTAAGAAAAAGTGTGTCCCCAACGCCGCGCCGCTTCTTGTCGATCTTGTAAACGCGCCATGCCGCCCAGGCATGCACCGGCGGATTCACGTCGCCGAGGGCCCACTCGTATGCCGGCAACTGCCCGTTCGGATGCATGTACCACTCGCGGGTCATCAACACGAGCTGCTCTTTCGCAAACTCCGGATCGACCAACGCTAGCGGAATGCAGTGAAACGCCAGATCCCAGCCGGCGTACCACGGGTATTCCCACTTGTCAGGCATTGAAATGACGTCGGCATTGTAGAGATTCGGCCATTGATGGTTGCGGCCCTTCAGCCGCTCTTTCGACGGCGCTGGTGTTTTTGGGTCGCCTTCGAGCCATTGCTTAACGACGTAGTGGTAGAACTGCTTCGACCAGAGCATTCCCGCAAACGCCTGGCGCATCACGTTACCCGCATCGGCCGATAAACTTGAGGGAATTACGGTCGCGTAGAAATCGTCAGCCTCTTGCTGCCTGCTCGCAAACACCTGCCCAAACTCTTTTCCGAACATCTTCGGGTTGTTTTTGATTTCCTGATTTGTGAATCGCAGACGGATCGTTGTTGATTCCCCGGCACCAACCGTGAGCGCGTAATGCGCAGAAGCTTTCGTTCCCGTCTGGTCAGGGTTCACCGCGTCTTGCTGGCCATGGATGACGTAGTTGTTAAAAGCATCCTTGACGTACGGCGATGTGTTTGGGGAGTTGAAGAGCCGCTGAGTGTTGGTTTCATTCTCGGTGAAGAGCAGTTCCGGCGTGCCTTCGCAGTAGAGTCGGCGGTGGCCCAACATGAAATGTTCGAGTTCAATTGTGGCTGGGCCATTCTCCGACGAAGCCTTGCGCGCGACCGGCTTCGGATCAGCGTTTTCGCCCCAGCTCCAGCGATTGCGGAACCAAACGGTCGGCATCAGATGAATCTCGGCTGCTTCGGGCCCACGATTCGACGCGGTGATCTTTATCAGAATGTCCTCCTCGTCGGCCTTCGCGTATTCGACAAACACATCAAAATTGCGATTGTCGTCAAACACTCCTGTGTCTATCAGCTCGAACTCTGGATCTTGCTTGCCGCGACGCCGGTTCTCTTCAACCAGCCGCGAATAAGGAAACTCGGCTTGCGGATATTTGTAGAGATACTTCATGTACGAGTGCGTCGGCGTCGAATCCAGATAGAAGTAATACTCCTTGACATCTTCGCCGTGGTTGCCTTCGTTGCCGGTCAAGCCAAACAGGCGCTCTTTCAAAATCGGATCGCGACCATTCCAAAGTGCCAGTCCAAAACACATCATCTGATGACGATCGCAGATTCCGGCCAGGCCGTCCTCGTTCCAGCGGTAGGCGCGCGACCGCGCGTGATCGTGTGGGAAGTAGTCCCAGGCCGTGCCGCTGGCGCTGTAGTCTTCGCGCACCGTGCCCCATGCGCGTTCGCTCACATAGGGTCCCCAGCGTTTCCAATGCGCCTTACGATCGCGAGATTCCTCGAGCCGTCGTTCTTCAGCGGTTAACATCTTTGCGCTCTTTGTCATGGTTCACTTGCTTTCTCGGAGTTCAGTCCTGCCACACCCCGGACACGCGTGTGCTTCCTGCAACACGCCACCAAATATAGGATCCACCGCAGCCGGACTATCTAAACTCGCGTTGTAATCTATTTTCATTGCGTGATGATTCATTTCGACTCCACACTTGGGACAAATCATCCTATTTGTTTGCGCCATCGGCTGCTCCTAATCACATCGAGATGTTCTCGCGTCCGTGCCTGAGCGTCTTACTCATCCAGATCAATTCGCCGAGAAACTTATCGATGCGCTTGACGTGTGTCGCTTCGTCCAGAATCTTTCCTCCGTCATCGAACAGCTTTTGCGCCCCGGAAAAATTGCCGTCCCAGAAGACTGTGACTAGCCCAAGCTCGCGCAGCACCGGCAAGAGATGTTCGATCACGCGCACGCCACCAAAACCACCCGCCGACACCCCGCATACGCCCACAGCTTTATGGATATACTCCTTCAGGTTCGAATCAAGCACATGCTTCAGCATGCCGGGATAACCGTGGTTGTATTCAGGACTCACAATCACCAAACCGTCTGCGCGCGCGCATGTCTCTGAGAATTTTGCATCCTTGATCTGCTCGCCGGCATCGTCAACTGGAGACTCGAGATCACGAATGTCAATCAACTCAGTTTCGACGCCTTCCCGCTTTTGCACTTCGCCCAAGACGAATTTCGCGACGTTCTCGCTGGCTCGGCCTTTACGCACCGTGCCGAGAATTACCGGAATGAAAAGTGGTCGAGTGTTCATAGTTTTGGAGTTTAGCCGCGCAAATGCACAAAAAGCTCAAATGCGTTAGCGTTACTTTCTCTTGTGCCTTTTCGTGGCTGGATCAGTTTTCGACGAGCGCCATCACATGACCATCGGGATCGCGCGCCAGCAAGCCTTTGCTGAATCCTAATCGCCCTTCGGTAATTGATACGACGCCTGGTGAAACAAAGCGAAAATCCCCAGCCGACAGATTCTCAGCAAAGATGTCCGCAGCATTGACGATGAGCATCGTCTGCCAATGAAACAGATCAGACGCCCGCTCGTCCGCAGGCGCTGGCCGTCCGTCGCGCGGCGCAAGGTACTCGAGAAACTCGATGCCCGGCCCCCCGCTGCCGGCTCGAAGACTCGTAATGCGTAACCTTGCGCCGAAGACGTTGTTCAGGTGTTCCTGCTCAGTGCCGTAATTCTCACTTGTGCCCGCAACGCGCAGACCAAGCACGTCGCGATAAAACTTCAAACTCGCTTCAGTGTTGCTGACGACAATCGCCGTATGGTCAATGCCGAGAAACAGGCGATCCTTTCGCTGCCATTTCGCATCGCCCTTTCCTTCGGGAAACTGCAAGATCTCAAGCCAGTGCCTATCGGGATCGCGAAAGTAAAATGCCTTTATGCCGCCGGCATTCTTGTTCCAGTCAGGCAGGCGCTGCGGACCCGTCGAGGCATGCTCGACTTTGTTTTGGCGCAGCAGTGCGTACGCCTTATCCATGTCGCTGGTAATAATTGCTATGTGTTGGAACCATCGATCGTTGCTGCGTGAATCGACCGGAACCGGGCGTCCTTTAGGTGCCAGATATTCAGTCAACTCGATAAACTCATCTTCCAGGCGCATTCGCACCACGCGCATGCGCAGGCCAAAGACCCCTTGCAGACGTTCGTAGTCTTCGCCGGTCACTTCCACATCTGACACTTTTTCAAATGACAGAACGCGCGAATAGAAATCAATCGAAGCGTCCATGTCGGAAACGGTCATCCCGATCGCGCCAACCTGTTCAACCAGAGGGACGGTCTTTGGATTGTTTGTAGCGAACAGGAAGGGGACGCGCGAGCTGTTGAGAGCACGCGCGTCCGTCGGCAGATTTTCAGCCTGTGCTGAGGGGAAAAGGGAAAAGGGGAAAGGGAAAAGGATCGCGAACAGAATCCCAGGAAGAGCCAAACGCAGTCGGTGACGTAAAGTGATTCTCATTTCCCTTTCCCCTCCGTCTTATTTCATTCGCTCCAACAAGTGATCGCCAACGCGTAGCGCATTCGCCATGATCGTCAGCGCCGGATTAACTGCGCCGCTTGATGGGAAGAAGCTCGCATCGACCACATAGAGATTGTCGACGTCGTGCGCTTTGCAGTTGCGGTCGAGCGCTGAGGTCTTCGGATCATTACCGAAGCGCACGGTGCCGTTCTGGTGTGCGACCGCCGCTAACGGCAAACGCTGACCGAGATACAGGTTTCGCGCAAACAAGCCCTGGTGACATTCATGCCCGTGAATATCGCAGTTGGTTTGCTTCATTGCTTTTTGCAGATGGGCTTTCAGGCGATCGTGCCCTTCAACGTTGTTGAGTTTGTAGCTCACGCGAATCTCGCCGTCTCGATCAACAGTCACGCGGTTCTCCGGGTCGGGCAGATCTTCTGAAGTCAGCCAGAAATCCAAACTGTGCTTGGCCATCAAGTCCAAGGTCCAACCGGGTGCAACGGCCGGTGCGCCGGCCTTCAAGGTGTCAGCGTCCAGCTTGCCTACGAACGAGATGTGGCCCATCGGATATTCCCAATCCTTCGAGCCGAGATAAAAATCATTAATCGCCAACGTCTTCTGAAAGACGGTCGGGTTCGGACATTTCGAAAGTGCCATCAAAACTGAATTGATATGTCCCATGTAGTGACGCCCGACAACATCTGAACCGTTCGCGAGTCCATTCGGATGGTTGTCATTCGCCGACCGCAGCAACAGTGCCGAGGAATTAACCGCGCCGCATGACACGACTACAATGTCTCCCGAATATTCTTCGCGGGCGCCGTTGCGTTCGACAATCACCTTGCTTACTTCGCGTGCGTTGCCGTTCGTTTCCAGGCGCATCACCTTGGCGTTGGTGACTAGTGAAACGTTCTCATGCTCAAGAGCCGGATCGACACAGATCGTTTGCGCATCAGCCTTTGCGCCAATCAAACATGGATGGCCGTCGCAGGTATTGCAACGAATGCAGGCGCTGGTGCGCGGGTTCTTTTCATCGATCCGAATCCCAAGCGGCACGTGAAAGGGCTTCAGGCCCGCTCGCTCAAGATCATCGTGAAGATGCTGAATCCGTTGCTCGTGACTGACGGCCGGATATTTGTAGGGCGCGCTGGCGTATGGTTCCGTTGGATCTTCACCGCGGTTACCGTGCACCTGATAGAGGTGTTCAGCTTCGGTGTAATAGGGTTCCAGCTCGTCGTAGCCAATGGGCCACGCCGGTGAAATGCCGCCGTGATGACGAATCTCGCCAAAATCCTCTTTGCGCAAACGAAACAGCGCCGCGCCGTAAAACTTGGTATTGCCGCCGACGAAATAGTTCGTATGCGGGTGCAGCTCTTTGCCGTCAACATCGCGCCAGGCCTCTTTGGTGTTGTACTTCGCGTCGAGGTTGACGGCACGCGTGCTCCAGTTGTCCTTCTCGCGTGGTACGTAGTCGCCCCGTTCGAGCAGAAGGATCTTCTTACCGGAGGGCGCTAGTTTGTAAGCCAGCGTACCGCCGCCTGCGCCCGTGCCGATAATGATTACGTCGTAGTGGTTGTTATTCGTCATGATCTGCTCCGCCTACTTACCAGGTTGATGGAGGCTGTCTGCCCGCCACAAGCAATTAGCGAGTCATCGATTGCATGGAGTCGCTCATCAATGGTGCGGTGCCAAAGTTGACACTGAATCGGGCGCACCAAATCGTTGCGGCGCGATACTTCGCCAAATCAACATTCGCCGGAACCTCGTAGTTCTGGTCGCCGATGTTTCCCTTCAAAGAGCCAAGGTCAACAAAGCCCGCATTCTTCACGGTATCGTTGTCCTTTGCATCTGCGGCGGCCACGAGATAAACGTGCACATCTGGACCGTTTGAAGTTGCGAAGTTGGTCAAGCGCAAGGTCCTCTTCCCGTCTGCAAGGTTAAAGATCGCCGCTGTGCCTTTTGTTTCGTGCGCGCCAGCGTGAAATTCACCCGACGCGAGCTTCAGTGGCTCCATGTTGGCTGCCGAGGCGGTCGGAAACTGTTCGTTGACTTTTTGGTTGATAAACAGGCGTTCCGGGCGGAAGGCGTACCAGGCGCCGGCGACTGCGATTAGTAAGACGACAAGAACTACAAGCTTTCTAGACATGATGATCTCCTTAAATTGACTAGTATGTAACTGCTTACGACTTGTTAGTCGCAGCAGAGCGGAGATCCTTACAA
>JBOGOU010000032.1:0-14809 GCA_050748205.1 Pyrinomonadaceae bacterium
TAGTACCGACGAAGGCTGCGAACAAACTGATGCCTTTGGTCAGAGCGGAGCGGCTGGAGGGAAGGCAGCTGGTCAAGGGAAATGTGGGCGCGTGCAGCACGTCCCGGACTCAGTGCCGGACACGACCGCCAGTGGCACTAACCTGCATACGATTGGTGTTCAGGCTAGTCGTCATGACCTGAGACAGGAGCCGGATGGGTTAGTAGCGCACGTCCGGATCTGTGGAGGGGGTGGCCAGCAATGGTCATCCCTACTCCGACCATCCGGCGGCAAAGCCGAAGCCGCCGGTAAGATTGAATGAGCGATCTTAGCTTGCCCGAGTCCTTTGGTACTGGTCACTTTTGGGGCAACGTCGCGCGGTAGAAGCTGTGAATATCAGACGGCAAGCCCACCTTCCTTACTGCGAATTACCCGGGCACTTTCCAAGCTGATAGAATGCCTTGTTCCGACGCACGTAATCCAGCTTCAAGTTAGTAGTTTCAAGGAAGCAAGCCCCAGTCTGTTCACCCCGGAAAGAGGAACCGCATTGAAAAGAACTCTAAGTCTGATCAGATCCTTAAGCATTCTCGTGTGGTGCTTGCAGCTGATGACTCTTACTGTTTCTGCCGACACGGCCTCAAGCGGGAAAGAGGTTTACGACCTGGTTATCTTGAACGGACGAGTCATTGATCCCGAATCACAACTCGATGCACTTCGTAACCTGGGCATCTCGGGCGGCACAATCAAAGTAATCACTGGCAATCAACTAAAGGGACGGAGCGTCATCGATGCTCGCGGATTAATCGTCTCTCCTGGTTTCATCGACCTTCACCAACACGGCCAGGATGAAGAGAACTATCGCTTCAAAGTAATGGATGGAGCGACGACTGTACTGGAGCTGGAAGTCGGTACTGGTGACATAGATCGTTGGTATGCCCAGCGTGAAGGAAAAGCTCTGATCAACTACGGGGTGAGTGTTGGACACCTGGCTGCACGAATGGCGGCGATGCACGAGTCCATCACTTTTCTGCCCACCGGCGAGGCCGCACGCAGGCCCGCAACAGATGTTGAAATCATCGAAATGAAACAGAAGCTCGAGCAAGGGTTAAAGCGCGGAGCCGTTGCGGTGGGATTTGGGATTCAGTACACACCCAATGCTTCACACTGGGAGATTCTGGAGATGTTCCGGGTTGCCGCGCGTTTCGGCGCGTCATGTCACGTTCACATGCGCTATGCAGGAGTGAAGGAGCCCACGAGCAGCATTCAGGCACTTGAGGAAATCATCTCAGCCGCCGCAATTACAGGAGCGCCATTGCACGTCGTTCACATTCAGAGTACTGGTGGGCCAGCGACTCAGAAGTTGTTGCAAATGATCAGCGAAGCCAGGTCGCGAAAGCTGGACGTGACGACCGAATGTTACCCGTACACTGCCGGAATGACGGACATCAAGTCTGCAATTTTCAATGAGGGATGGCAGGAAGTCTTCGGTATTGACTATAAAGACTTGCAATGGGCGGCGACTGGTGAACGGCTTACCAAAGAGAGTTTCGCGGAGTATCGGAAAACCGGTGGCATGGTCGCTGTCTTCTCGATGACCGAAGAGATCGTAGCGGGCGCTCTGAAGAATCCGCTCACCATGATTGCCAGCGACGGCATCCTGGCACAAGGTAAAGGGCACCCTCGCACGGCCGGTACTTACTCTCGTGTTTTGGGAAAGTATGTCCGGGAACAGGGCGCGCTGACCTTAATGGATGCTTTAGCCAAGATGACCTTGATGCCGGCCCAGCGACTTGAACGGCGGGTACCCTCAATGAGGAACAAGGGCCGCATCCGTATAGGAGCCGATGCCGACCTCACAATCTTCGACCCTCAACTGGTGATAGACAAATCAACTTATCAAGAGCCCGCAATTTATGCCGAGGGAATGAGATTTGTTATCGTCAACGGTGTGACAGTTGTGAAAGACGGGAAACTGCAATCAGGGGTTTATCCTGGGCGTCCCGTCCGTGCACCTTTTTGATATTATCCAGGGCAGTGACGCCCCGGGGCAGTAGCCCGACTGTTAAGGAGGGCCTCCTCAGATCAGCAAGCAACAATGCTTGAGTCACTCGCCAGTTGAGGAGCCCTCCTTAACAGTCGGGCTACCGCCCCGGGTGTCACTACCCCGGCTGTCAATCACCTGTTCGGCTTGGGCAAGGGCGGCATCTAGAGAGAGAAACGTTGACCCAAGGGGCTTAGTCATATCAATGAAATGGCAAGGCTTTTTTGTCTCAACGTTTGCGGGAAAGCTGGAAGTGCCAGTCTCGACGTATCCCCGTTTCTGATAGAAACTGGGCAGTTCCTTGCGAAGGTTAACAATTTTTATGTCCATGAAGCGACAGGCCCGCCCATGGCAGTAGTTCTCGGCCGCCGACATGAGCAGCGATCCTACCCCAGACCGCTGGCGTGAAGGATCAACTGACAGTAACCCCAGGTAGGCCCGTTCGCGGCGGGGTTCCACATAAACACAACCAACGAGCGTGCCTTCCTCCTCGGCCAGCAGAAACTTGCCGGTGTTTAGCGAGTCGATCACTTCCTCCATCTCGATACGATCTGCCTTAACGAAGAAGCCTTCGGCGATCCGAAATGCTGAGTTGATCAGCATTGTGATCTCTCCGGCGTCAGCCGGTTCAGCTATCCGCACTTGAAATCGTTTTGGTAGATTAGACTTTGACATTACCTTCTATCCTAACTCCATTCTGCTTTTTGCATATGTAATCACAAAAAGGGCGACCAAAAATTGGCCGCCCGTGATTAAACAGGTGAGCCGTCGAGAATACAATCTCCGACCGCTGATCAAAAGCCTTGCAGCCTCCGACGGCAGAAGCTGTGAAAAAACTCTAAATCGGCAGCGGATTAACGCTGATAACAGCGGCGATCAATTGGAGCTTAAGTCATTTGGCCTTCGCCGACTTTGACGCACGCTTCATGACTATCGATCATTCCATGCAAGTGGGCAGCTGCCCTTTCGATGTCGAAATGCTTGTATTGCCCGGCGCGGCTTTCGGCCGAAAGCACTCCGCACCGGTGGACATCTTTAAAGTCGCCGTAAGGAAATTCATAGTGACCCTTGGTATCCTCAGGCTTCTCGTCGTTGATTCCCAGGTACCAGCGGCCATATTCCTTAAGGCCATGCTCGCGAATGAACTGGTTCTCTTGCTGGTCGCCTCGCTCAACGTTGTCTTCCCCTTCACTCCGACGCGGTATGAGGTCAATCGATCAACCTCCATCCAGACAAATCACCGCTTCTTCCTTCGCCGCCCCCGCCCCGCTATGGAAGATAAAGGTGTAGGTCCGAGATTGTGTCCACAAGTAGGGGAAGATTAGTGCAATCGACGTTCCCTCTGAGAATGCGCAGGGAGACGGGTTTCTCTGACCTGCGGTTCAAGAATGGTGGGTGAAGTCACCCCCGCAAGCTGGGTGAAAACTCCCAGAGTCTAAGCAAGCGTGGGAATCATCAAGGGCATCGGTCACAATCTGCCGCAGGAAGCCCCGCAGGCCTTTGCCGAAGCTGTCGTCGAAGTCGACGGTTACTTCAAATGAACCACGTGCTCGTTTGCCGATCTGTCGTTGCAGCCATGCTTGCCTCCTCTAAGCGAATCTGCTAACTCAGGCAGAGATATCATGTGCTAAACGGCACCGGGCAAAACTTTCTTGATGCTTGCACGAAACCGTACTATAGTTCGCCCCCCATCATTAATTAGGCTTCTTCTCAAATTAGGTCTTCTTCTCAGAGGTTCGGTGCAACACTTTGCGCCCGTCATCTTAGGTCCAAAATACTTATGGCCCTCTGTTGGGCCCGCGAAAGATCTGTTCTGACGGCAGGCTTCTTAAGCAAACGCACGCCCCGGTCTTTCGGCCGGAGCGTCACATTACTGTTTCGCCTACTAACTCACCCTAACTTCACCTAACTCACCATAAGGAGGAGACAAACGTGACCAAGAATGCCTCAACAAAACGCAAAACGAATCATGGGGTTAACATGCTCAATCCCAGGGCCGCGACCGTAGTGGCTCTCCTTAGCTTATTTGCGCTCGCGTGGTTCATAACCTCTCGCTCTATTCGTGTGTCCGCTGGCGATAACCAACAGAGAACAGAATTTGTCGAGGGTCGTGATGTGGTCGCCGGAGATGTATTGGTAAAATTCCGCTCAGGGGCGACCGAGTTTAGCGTCTTTCACGCCGCACAAGATGCCGACGCCGATGAGAACGAGCAAGTCAGTGGAAGCGGCATCCGGCGGTTTCATTCGCGTAGCAAAACCGTGGCTACCCTGGTTAGGGAACTCTCAGCTCGCGGTGATGTCGAGTACGCGGAACCCAATTACATTGTGCATGCGAATGTGACTCCAAACGATCCACGATTCCCTGAATTGTGGGGCCTGCAAAACACGGGGCAGACGATCGGTGGAGTAGTCGGCACACCAGGCGCGGACATTGAGGCTCCCCTGGCCTGGGACATTTCCACGGGCAATCGCAATACGGTCGTCGGTGTAATCGATACCGGCATTGACTACAACCATCCTGACCTGGCCGCCAACGTCTGGAGTGCACCGACAGCTTTTTCCGTCACCGTCGGAGGGGTTGTGATCAATTGCGCTGCCGGCACACATGGTTTCAATGCAATCAACAACACCTGCAATCCGCTGGATGACAACAACCATGGATCGCATGTTTCCGGAACCATTGGCGGCATCGGTAATAACGGTGTCGGCGTCGCCGGCGTTAACTGGACGGCAAGCATGATGGGCCTGAAGTTTTTGGACTCCGGTGGCAGCGGCTCGACTGCGAACGCGATCAAGGCGATCGATTTTGCGATTCAAACCAAGAACGTGTTTGGTGCCAGCGCCAATGAAGTGTTCTTTCAAACAGTTGGGGTGGTGGAGGTTTTTCACAAGCCCTGCTGGACGCGATCAACAGAGCCAACACCAGCGATATGTTGTTCGTAGCCGCGGCCGGCAATAACGGAACTAACAACGACACTACGCCGCACTACCCCTCCAGCTATAACGCACCGAACGTGGTGGCCGTGGCAGCAACTGACAACCGGGATCTGCTGGCGTCATTCTCCAACTTTGGTGTCACCATGGTGGATCTGGGAGCGCCCGGCGTAAATGTGCTTTCCACCACCAGAAACAACACCTACGCTTTTTTCAACGGCACCTCGATGGCTACGCCACACGTTTCCGGGGCGGCTGCCTTAGTACTGTCTCGCTGCACGCTTAACACCGCGAACCTCAAGAGCAATCTGATGAACAATGTCGATCCGATTGCTTCTTTGTCCGGTAGAACTGTCACTGGCGGGCGACTGAATGTCAACAACGCGATCCGTGCTTGCAGCGGGCCACCACCGACGCCAACACCGACGCCAATACCGACGCCAACACCAACGCCAACACCAACTCCAACTCCAACGCCAACGCCAACGCCGACTCCGACGCCGACGCCAACGCCGACGCCGCCACCAACCGCCAACTTCACGCTGTCAATCACTCCGACTTCAAGGACAATTGACCGTGGGACTTCGACGACTTACACCGTTAACATCACCCGAACCGGAGGATTTACCGGGGCAGTCACGTTATCGGTTAGCGGTCTCGGTACTAATGTGAGCGGAACCTTCAGTCCGAATCCGGCAACTGGCAATTCCTCGACGATGACAGTGTCAGCCGCTACCACAGCGACTGCCGGGTCAAGGGTCATTACCGTGACTGGCGTCAGCGGTTCTCTGTCGCGGACAGCGACAGCGACGCTGGTCGTTTCACAGAATTGCAACGGTAACTGCAATTAGTACACGACGCTATTGCCTTACGGCAGGGGCGAAACGATCAATTGGACCCTCCACATCGAAGAGACCGTCGCGAAAGCGACGGTCTCTTTTTAGCGTTGAGCAAAGCTGACTCGCTAAACGGTTGGCAGATAAAGTGTGCAATTGACTGGTGTCATATTTTGGAGCGAAAATGTAATCAATTCGCAAGGCAATTCGCAAAACAATTCGCTAGCTTGAATCAAAGGCCTGATATGCTGTTATGGCGGCCTAGGAGGTTGTATATGAACTCAAATAAGTCAAAGAACCTGGTCTGGGGCGTCACCCTGGCATTTTCTTTAGTGTTCGGCATGGGTCTAGTCTCCACGACAACTGCGCAGCAAGGTCAGCAAGGGCAGCAAGGTCAGCAAGGCCAGCAAGGTCAGCAAGGTCAACAAGGTCAGCGAGGCCAACAAGGTCAACGCGGTGAACTAGGTCAACAGGGTGAACTAGGTCAACAAGGTGAACTAGGTCAGCACGGTGAACTAGGTCAATTCGGTCAATGGGGGCCCGATGGCGAAGTTACTTCCGCTAATGAGGACACACGGGAGTTTACTTTGACGTACAAAAGAGGTGATAAGGAAGAGACCTTCGTCGGAGTATTGCCAAAGGGATATAAAGTCAAGATGAAGGATGGTAGCTTCCATGAAGTCAAAATGGCAGAGCTAATGGGCATGCGCATGAAACCTTACTACATGACCAAGAGTAAGAAAGTTAATGATCAAAAGATCAAAAAGAATGAAGTATTCAGAATCAGGTTTCTTCCGCAGGGCAAGTGAGGTCCACTTGATGTTTTTTGATGGACTGACTGGTGCCGAGGGTGGGAGTCGAACCCGCACGACCTTGCGGTCAACGGATTTTAAGTCCGGTGAAACCGGCATCATGTAATCTACCAAACGATACGAACCAGTATTTACCGGCCTAGCGGTCGTCAAGGTATCGCTTCGGCTGGTTAAGTACAAAGACGTCCCGCCACCATCTTAGCCCCATCTTCATTCCGTGCCATCTCGATGAACGCGTGGGCAGCCCGGCTAATATGCTTGTCTTTTCGATAGACGATCTTTAACTCACGATTGATATCGAGATCCCGAACGCGCACGGCCACCAAAGTCTTGGCCTTCAACTCAGCCTCTACGGCAAACTTGGAAATGAAGGCGATGCCCAACCCGCTCTGAACCGCCTTCTTGACGGATTCAGGGTTCTCCATCTCGATGACTGTTTCCACCTGAAGATTGCATTTCTGGAGATGACTTAGAATAGTGGCTCGCGTAGCCGAACCAGATTCGCGAAGGATGAATCTCTCTTTGCGAAGATCCTCCGTTTTCACTGATTTCTTTCGGGCCAGATGGTAGGCGGGAGGGACGACCAGTACCAACTGATCCGTCAGCCAGGGAAGTACATCCACTTCATCCCCCGCCAGATGGCCTCCTACGAAGCCGAAGTCGAATTCATTCCTGATGACCCCATCTTCAACTTGGCGCGTGTCCTTGATTCCCAGACGCATTTCGATTTTCGGGTGGCGACCTTTGAAGCGCGCGATTGTTCGTGGGATAAGATACATCCCAGGGGTGGTGCTGGCCCCGATTCGCAAAAGCCCGCGCTCCAGTCCCTGTAGTTCATCGATCGCATGGCGGGCATCGCTCATTGCTGCGATGACGCGAGTGGGGTACAAGAAGTTGACCGGCCTCAGTTAGCGCGATCTTCTTTCCCAAGTGTTCGAATAGCTTCGTGCCCAGATCACTCTCCAGCTGGCGCATTCGAACAGAAACGCTCGGCTGGCTGAGATTGACTTCCTCGCCGGCGCGCGTGTAATTCAAATGCTTAGCAACGCTTAGGAAAATCTGTAAGTCACGAACGTCCATGGAGTCATAGTGGTCCACTATCATAATCATTGAAACAATTCATTTCACCAATGATTCGAAGAATACTAACATGCACCCGTACAGGACGGCACAATCTCTATGCGAATAAAGCTGATCGTAACTACGCTGCTATTGCTCGCGTCTGTCGGAGCGGCCCAGAAACCGGGTCCCGCAGACACTTGGGAACCGCTTAGATACTTAGTCGGTAGCTGGGAAGGGACTGGAAACGGCTTTCAAGGAGGTCTTTGAGATTGCGGAGCCCGGAAAGGACTTTGAGCTTTACAGTGAAGGCCACTTCCGACGCAAAAAGTGACTCGGACGCAAAGCCGAGCGACAGTCAGACAGCCGAGGTCTTGCGCGAGTGGCGCGAGTCAGCCTGCTATTGGCAAAAGCACGCCGGGACCATCCGCATAATGTTCGGTTCCGTCACGCAGGCCCTCATCGAAGAAGCCGATATCATTGAAGGCGATGTGGTGCTTGATGTGGCGGGTGGTGCAGGCGAGCCTTCGCTGACAATTGCGGAAACTGTTGGACCGACTGGCTCGGTTACGTGTACCGATGTCGCGCCGGAAATGGTCGCAGCCGCCGAAAGTGAGGCGCGCCGACGTGGAGTGACAAACGTTGTGTTCAAGCGGTGTGCGGCTGACTCTCTGCCATTTGAGAGCAAATCGTTTGACGCCGTAGTCAGTAGACTCGGAGTAATGTTCTTCCCCAATCCTGTTGCTGCCCTGCGCGAAATGTTGCGGGTAATAAAGCACGAGGGTGTGATAGCGTTTGCCGTGTGGGGCAAAAGCGAACTCAATCCGTTTTCTTACCTGATTACCGACGTCGTTGCGCGCTACTTTGAAGCTGCTGCACCTGCCGACCCTAACGCGCCAGGCGCTTTCCGATTCGCCGAGTCCGGCAGTCTGGCCCGAATTCTTAGGGATGCCGGAGCCGTTGACGTTAGGGAGCGCGTGGTCAAATTCAATATTGCCGCGCCAATCTCGCCGGAGCAGTTTTGGGAGCTGCGCGCGGAGACTTCCGGCACCCTTCGAGAGAAATTAGCGACGCTTTCTCCACTCCAAGCGAATTCTCTGGCACAAGAGGCTCAGGAAGCAGTACGCGTGTACTTTTCCAACAACCAGATGAGTATTCCTGCGCAAATGATCATAGTGACGGGAAGACCCTAGGTCACGGACCCAGGTTTAGGAATGATTTAGAAGGATGTTCACACCATGGCAAGAGCTCGCAGGCTCCTATCGAGATGATGAGATAAGTTTGAGGGAGACTGACAATGAAGGAATATGGACTTACCCTCGTCTTCTTTGCTCTGCTAGCAATGGCTCCGCTTGAAGTGCAACCACAGGAAAAGGGCACCACCTTAAGAGTGGAGATCGGCCCGAACGTCCGCGTTAGTGACAAAGGGGTGTCCCATGTTGAAGCCTATATCGCTGCGAATCCGGAGGATCCGAGAAATCTGATTATTGCCGCTTCACATAACGTCGAAGGTAAAGGTGTTATCGCAGAGGCGTTCTTCACGACGGATGCAGGTAAGACTTGGGCCGTCTCCCCTCTGCCTCGATTGCGAGAAGCGTTGTTTGACAACAAGTTCAAGCATGCTGTTGACGTTTGGGTGACGTATGCGCCGGATGGCATGGCTTACCTCTCAACGCTTGCTGATATGAAGACTCAAGAACGAGGCGCAGATCAAATACTTGTCTATCGTTCCGAGGATCAAGGCAAAACCTGGCACGGCCCGACATTGATATCACCCCGACGCAGCTTCGATCGTCCCTTGATGGTTGCGGTAGGGACCAAAAACAACAAGCGCATCCATATAGCAGCCAGTGATGGCCGAGGCTTTGCGGTTTTGAGGTCCGACGATGGCGGACTTTCTTTTAAGACCACCGCGTCCATCGAGCCTGACAATCTTGCTCATCAACCTAAGAACCCCCTTCTTTTGTCCGATGGATCACTCTTGGTTCCCTACAATGACTATCCTCCAATCAGCGTCAAGGAGTTGGGGGAGATTCGCCGTGATCCACGGAAGCAACGATTGAATTCGTCCAGAATCTATGTCGTGCGATCGCGGGATGGAGGTCTGACCTTCGACTTGCCGCAATTCGTCGCCGATATCCCACGGATGATTCCTGACGGTCTCGAAATGGCCCTGGATCTCTCGAACAGCAGATTCCGAGGTCGGATCTACGCCGCCTGGAATGGTGAGCGTGAGGATAGCCGCAACATGACGATCGCCTACTCCACGGATGCCGGCAAGAGCTGGTTGAAATCTGTGGCCTTTCAGGCCGAAAACGCGGGTCCCGCCTTTTTCCCCACCATAGCGGTGTCTCCCGATGGAACAGTTGGTGTGAGTTGGCTGCAACAGGAAGCAGGTGAAGGGAAATTACGCTGTTACCGGATCTATGTCGCTGCTTCAATTGATGGGGGAGAAACCTTCACACCGCCTCATGTAGTTTCTGACATCGTTTCCTGCCCAGACAGGGCATCAAACAAAGAAACGATCGGTCGATGGGCGCGCGGTGGCGATTACATGGGTCTAGCGGCAGCAGCGGATGGGAGCTTTCACCCAGTTTGGGTTGATGCCCGAGACGGAGCATTCCAAGTTCATACAGCGCGAATTGAGTTGCGAAAAGGAACCTAGCTTTTCAGCGAACTTTGGGCGCTAACAGGAATAGATACGGAAATCCTAATGGCCTTAACAGGAATTGCGAATGGTGAATCGAGGATTGTGAACCCTCAATTACATGAAGCGTTGAAAGAGACTCGAGGGTGCACGCTTGAGCTTGTCGAGGACCTCAATGAAACGCAGTTGATTGGTCCGCGTTTGCGGATCGTGAATCCTCTCCGCTGGGAGATTGGGCATGTGGCATGGTTTCAAGAGTTCTGGGTCCTACGGCACCTCGGTTGCCGGCCAGCAATCCTGCAGCACGCCGACGAGCTTTACGATTCAGCGCTGGTCGCGCATGACACTCGCTGGGGCTTGCCATTACCTGATAGAGGCAAAACCCTGGCTTACATGGAACGAGTGCTTGACCTGGTAATCGAGCAGGCCAGTTACGGGGACCACACGCTGACGGATGCAGGAGGCTACGATCAGGAATACTTCCTGAACCTCGTGCTGCTACACGAGCAGATGCACGATGAAGCGATCACTTACACACGTCAGACTCTGAGCTATCCCGCTCCAGCATTCACTTCATCTAACAACGTGCGGTTTGCGGAACAAGACACACCTCTTACTCAAATTAACAGTGACTTAACTCGCGACGCAGAAATACCCGGCGGCAAATTCACTCTCGGAAGCGCACCCGAACAGGGTTTCGTCTTCGATAATGAACAACTGGCACACGAGGTTGAGATTGCGCCTTTTGTAATCTCTAAGACCGCCGTGACCAATGGTGAATTCAAGAGTTTTGTCGAAGATGGTGGCTATGGAAGAAGCGAACTCTGGACTGCGGAAGGTTGGCAGTGGCGGACAGCCGAACGTGCAGAATCTCCGGTCTATTGGCGCCGTGAAGGAAGCGCTAGCTGGTTGCGGCGCAACTTCGATGAGTGGGTCGCGCTGGATGAACGCCTACCCGTCATCCATGTCAATTGGCACGAGGCTAATGCTTACTGTCGTTGGGCTAATCGGCGCCTTCCAACGGAAGCTGAGTGGGAGATGGCGGCGAGTGCGGAACAATCGGCGAATGGTTTGGGTCTAGCAAAGCACAGGCGACGCTTTCCTTGGGGGAACGATTCGCCCACGTTAGAACGGGCAAATCTGGATTGGAGCGCGCTGGGATGCCTCCCTGTCAACGCCCTGCCGGGTGGTGACAGCGCGTTCGGATGTCGGCAAATGATCGGAAACGTTTGGGAATGGACGGAGAGCGACTTCCAGCCGTATCCCGGCTTTGTCGCAGGTCCTTACAAAGAGTATTCCGCGCCTTGGTTTGGGAATCATAAAGTCCTTCGCGGCGGCTGTTGGGTAACTCGTTCGCGGCTCATTCATAACAGCTATCGAAATTTCTACACGCCTGACCGCCGCGACGTATGGGCGGGTTTCCGCACGTGTGGGCTGCAAACTTAGAAAAAATGAGGATTGGCATAATCACTCCGGCTCCGCCGGACTCACTCCACGGAAACCGGATTACTGCGCTTCGCTGGGCCATGATTCTTAGGAGACTTGGCAACCGCGTCTCGATTGCTCAGACCTACGACGGGAAGCCGTATGATTTGTTAGTAGCCTTACACGCCCGGAAGAGCCATCCGGCCGTCATTAACTTTCGTCGTCAGAATCCCGAAGGCCCGGTAATTGTCGCTCTTACCGGAACCGATGTTTATCGCGATATTCGGACCAGTCACTCGGCAAGAAAATCACTCGACATGGCGACCAGGATTGTTGTGCTACAACCGAAAGCGACCGAGGAACTGCGGCCAAGCTGGCAAAAGAAGACGCGCGTAATCTATCAGTCAGTTAGAAATGGACAGGCACTGAC
The DNA here is from genome assembly GCA_050748205.1 of Pyrinomonadaceae bacterium. Classification (GTDB taxonomy): domain Bacteria; phylum Acidobacteriota; class Blastocatellia; order Pyrinomonadales; family Pyrinomonadaceae; genus PSRF01. The sequence continues at coordinate 12,164 of JBOGOU010000032.1, forward strand.
AGGCAGGAGCGGCAGGTCAGCCAAACCACGGGCAAATAACACTCACACTAAGGAACGATCCAGCGCCAGCTTTGATGTGTCTGTCATCGGACACCTCCGTGCTGTGAAAGATCCGTTTCGCACCGCCATGGCGGCGCGGTTGCTTCCCGATTCGTCAAAAGTCCGAGTCTTGCAGATCGGCGGCGCGATGACGGGCACGATGGCCAAAAGAGCGCACAAAGAAATGAGTATTAATCAACGTTACCAATGGCTCGGTGAGCAGTCGAGGTCACGCGTCCGCTGCATTCTGAGCGGGAGTTCTCTCTGTGTGCTTTCATCTCGCATGGAGGGAGGAGCAAACGTGTTGTCAGAGGCGATAGCAGCGTCCGTTCCGATCCTTGCTTCGCGTATTGACGGAAACATTGGCATTCTTGGCTCAGACTATCCAGGCTATTTTGATCTCGGTGATACCGCGCAGCTCGCACGACTGTTGAGCCGCGCCGAGACTTCGCCGAGATATCTTGCAGAATTAAAAGCGAGGGGTAAGAGCTTGGCTCGTTTTACTGATCCCGCGCGCGAGGAACAAGCTTGGTCAGATTTGATTAGCGAGTTGAGTTTCCAAGAAGAACCCACAATCGCTAGGAGAGTTTGCTACTCAATGAAACAGAGGGGTCGTAAGCATGAAAGACCGAACAGTCAAACTTCTTCTCGTTTTTAACCTAATTGTCGTCACCGCTATTTTACTACGTCCCTCACTATCATTGCCTTCCACCGCTGCGCAATCGCCTTCGGCTACCAAGGACAATCCTGTTTTGACGCGTTTGATGGATGAAGATCAGGCCGATCGAACGCCTCCAGCCGGCAAATCTATTGACTGGAAGACCGTAGCTGCGCGGGACGAGGCTCGACTAAAGCGCGTGAAGGAGCTTTATTCACAGAACCACCTGCGAACGGGGAATGATTACTTTAATGCCGCCTTGGTACTGCAACACGGGAACACGCCAGAAGATTATCTTCTGGCGCACGAGTTGTGTGTAGTGGCGATAAGCAAGAAACGCGGAATCGAATCACTGGCGGCGGCCAGCGAAGATCGATTCCTTATGAGTATCGGTCGGTCACAACGCTTCGGTACGCAATACAAGTCTGATGGGCCAAACCAACCATATCGACTCTACAAAGTCGATCCCGGCGTAACTGATGAGGTGCGACGAATAATGATGGTTCCTTCCCTCGCGGAAGCCAAAGCCCGTGAGGCAGAAATGAATAAGGTGAAATGAACGAAACTGGATTGCCAAAAAGGTATCAACATTTCATTTCAGCTCTCGCTTTGATAGTGGTGACATCTCCACGATCTGAGTACCGCAAGTAGCTGAGACCCTCCGAATGAGAGTCACTTGTGGGGGTATCCTCGACGCAGTGTGAGACTGGTTGGCTGATATCCCTTTTCCGTCACCGCAACAGTAACCTTTTGAACCGCAGGCAGCTTTCGTTTTGCTCGTCGTTGCGCGTGAATATTGATCGGCAAACAAAGCGATGTTGCAAGAAAGAGCACACCTGCGGTTCCACCAAAGATTTTTCCGAATGACCTTATTAGCATTTCTTTTTCCTCAGATTCTGGCGTACTTTACCTCAACATTGCCCTTATAGATTTGGATGTGACTTCAACCATTCAGCCCGTAGCATGAAACTGCCTTCAGTAACAATTCGATCAGCAACACTTAATCCTTCCAGTACTGGGTAGAAGCCGTTGCTCTCTGGGCCAAGGCGCACGGGCCGCATTGCAAAAACATTAGGATCGCTCGTAGCGACGAAGACAACTTGTCGATTGCCCATGTTCTGCACCGCGGCGACGGGCACTACTGGAACAGTCGATCCCGCGCCTCCGAGAGCGGCGAAAGCTACGTTTACGTACATACCGATTTTGAGTTGCTGGCCGGGGTTGGCTAATTCAATACGTGCCTGTGCGGTTCGTGTTTGAGGATCAACCTTAGGATCAACGTAAGATACCTGGCCGCGAAAGACACGACCAGGATAGGCGTCCGTGGTAATGCCGGCGCCGCTGCCTACATGAACCTTGCCTAGATCCTTTTCATAAACTTGCCCAACCACCCACACGCTGGACAGGTCAGTTACGCGCAGTAGTTCTTTGTTAGCCTCGATGACCTCGCCCGAATTGACGGTGCGACTTGTCACGGTACCGGAAGCAGGAGCCGGCAAGCTCACTTCCGAACCAACCTGTGATGTAGATCGCAGCGCACTGACACGTTGAGAACTTAAGCCCAGAAGCAAAAGGCGTTGGCGTAGATTGGCTACTTCCGACTCTGCTGCTCTCAACTTGCTGGTTGCCATCTCCAACTCTTCGCGGCTGGCCGCGCCGATCGCTACCAACTTCTCAGTACGCGCATGATGCTTGTGGTGCTCGTCTAACTCGGCGAATGCCGCGAGATATTCCGTTTGAGCATCCGCAAGATCGTTGCTGGATACCACGGCGATTGTTTGACCTTTGCGCACAATTTGTCCGAGCTCCGGCCCAACGCTACGGACAATTCCTCCGACAAGAGACATTACTGGAGTTTCGCGATAGGAGTTCGGCTGGACGATACCGGTCGTTTGTTGGCCGGTTGCGTCAGTCGAGATACGCTGGCCCACCGTTTCGATCTTTATGCC
>JBOGOU010000033.1:0-3929 GCA_050748205.1 Pyrinomonadaceae bacterium
GCTTACCATAATCGAACCCATTAATCCGGCACCCGCAAGAAAAACGTTAAGAGTGGAGTGAAATTCGGTATCTCGGGCGTAAAAGACCATCAGCCCGACGAAAACGACCATGTCTGACAGGCGGTCCAGCGAGGAATCAAGAAAGCCTCCGAAACGGGTTACCCGGCCCGAAAGACGAGCTACCTGCCCGTCAAGCATGTCAAAAAGATTGGCAATAATCAGGACGATCCCGGCTGAGAAAAATCGGCCCAAGCCAAACAGCAAGCCGCATCCGACGTTCAAGGAAACGCCGATAACCGTCAAAATGTTCGGGTTTATATGGCCGTGGGCCAGCCAACGCACCATCGCGTCAATGATCCGCTGTGCGGCGCGTCCGATACTAGCTCCGAACAAATTCAGTACCTTTCGTGTTCGCCGGGGTCAGATTCCACGCCCGGAATACCCACCGCCTACCTGAGCGGTGTGCGTCATTTCTTGAGTCGCTCAATGGGAGAAGTACGCGATAATTTACGCTACTGCAAATACAGTTGCAACATTAGTGCCAGTGACGTGGTGAGTGAGTTTGACGTGGCACGGGCGTCTCGCCCGTGGAATCACGCGCAGGATGAGCGTGCCACATCAACGATACTCACGACTCTTCATCGTTCTGGTCCGTTACTTCGTCATGAAGAGTGGTCATTCTCCTGATTTCGAAGTTTCGAGCGCCCGCCGGAGTTCGGACCACCACTTCGTCGCCTTCGGTTCTGCCCATCAAACTCTTACCCACCGGGGAGGTGGTAGAAATCATACCCTTTTGCGGATCGCTCTCTTCCGGAGTAACTAGCCTGTAAGTTACTTCCTCATCGCGTTCGGCATCGTAAAGGATCAACGTAGAACCATAAGATGCTTTGTTTCGAGGCACCCGCTTTAGATCTATGGAAGCAATTTCGCTGATCCGTTGCCGCAATTCCACAATGCGGGCCTTGACCATGTTTTGCCGATCAAGCGCAGCGCGATACTCGGAGTTTTCGCGTAGGTCGCCAAATTCCAGGGCGCGCTTGATTTCCTTCGGAAGGTGCACGCGCAGTTCCGCCTCCAACTGGTCGAGTTCTGATTGGAGTTTCTGCTTAATGTCTTCGGACAACCAGTCTCCTGCTTTCTTTCTCTCTCGGACCGAGAGATGTTCATGATGATCGGTGGTACTTGGCTTCGTCAGGGGCTCCAAATGATATCCCTGTGTCGCGTGCCGTTCTTATCATCTGGCCGTTTGGAGGCACTGTTTTGACATTGGCCACGGCTTCGGAAATTGGCACGGTGACAACGTCACCAGCCTGAAGCGCGACCATGACCCCGCGTTTTCCTTCTCCCAGGGCGCGAACTGCACAAGCACCATACGTTGTCGCCAACATTCGATCGAACGCGTTCGGCCTGCCTCCGCGCTGCAAATGACCCAACACTACGCAACGAGTTTCTTTTCCTGTCAGGGCCTCCAGCTGGCTCCTGCAGTATTGGGCAATTCCTCCAAGCCGGGGCGCATGTTGCAAGTCGCCCTTATCCTGAAAGATCTGTTCGCGGCCTGTCTCGACCGCTCCTTCGGCAGCGACGATTATGCTGAAGTTTGATCCACCCTCATCACGAGCGTGAACTTTTTCCGCCACTGACTGCATGGAGAATGGTATTTCGGGGATCAGAATTACATCCGCTCCTCCGGCGATGCCCGAATGCAAAGCGATCCAACCGGCGTTTCTACCCATCACTTCCAGAATCATCACGCGATCGTGCGACTCGGCGGTGGTGTGAAGCCGGTCCAGGGCTTCAGTGGCAATGTCCAGGGCGGTGACGAAGCCAAACGTCAGCTCGGTACAGGCCAGGTCGTTGTCTATTGTCTTGGGAACGCCAACGACAGGTACACCGCGCCGATCAAATTCCGCCGCGATCGTCAATGTGCCTTCGCCACCGAGAACCAGCAGCGAGTCAATACCCAGGCGGCCGAGATTCTGAACGGCCTCAAGGTAAACCTCGTCGGATGTAGAAGCAACTCCGTCGGCGGTATGTTCTACGAACCGGCCGCGATTCCGTGTACCAAGGATGGTCCCGCCGCGCGGCAGCAATCCTCGCACATCGCTCTGGGAGAGAAGCCGCGTTTGAGTCTCGCCTAACAGACCTTCGAAGCCGTCTTCAATCCCTATAACCTTCATGCCATATTCACCCGAGGCGGTTTTAACGACCGCCCGGATCACGGCATTCAAGCCAGGAGCGTCACCGCCGCCCGTCAAGATTCCAATCGTCTTGTACATACGATACGAACCTCAATTTCTGACCCGAGGCGGTTCGTAATAATGCCCATAGTCAGGATAGTTTCGCGTAACAACTTGTCCAGGCCTTGTGTTTTCGGTCAATAACAGGAGCGCATCTCGCAGCAGCCTTCGTTGCAGATCACGCTGACCTGGTCCGCCCAAACTGTTGCCGATCTTAAAACCGTTTGGATAGAGCGCGCGAGGTGGCCGCATTTGTGCCGAAACTTCCGGGCTGACGGTGATCAAAACAGTCGGGATACCTTTCATCTCGATCTCTCGCTGGACCACAACGACCGTGCGGTGGCAAACGTTTGGTCAACCACCGGTCAGAATCACTGCGTTCGCACGTGAACCTTTATCGATCTCATTGGCAATCTCGCGGGCGGTGCCCTCATACATCGCTTTCAGCTGCATCGTGTAGCCCATGTAGCCCACGTGCTTCCTGGCAACTTCTTTAACAAACCCCTCGGCTTGAAGATCTCGCAGCACGTCGATGGGAAAGACGACGTTTATATCTTTGTCTGCGTCTGAATGATCGTAGTGATGGTGGGTAACCATTAGCTGAGACGAATCAACGTCATCGGGAATGATCCGATAACCAAGGTCTCCCAACTCATCGGCAGTGTTGAAAGGTTCTTGGTCTCTCAGATGAACGCCGCCGGCGGTAACGATAGCAATCGTGCTTTTCGAGAGTTTCTCCTCAAACGGGGTGAAGGGCACACATTTTCTGGAAATGGACATAGCAACCGTGCTGGCGGCCCGTGTCCTTTGATCGAGCCACTCTGAACAGCTTCTCAACTGCTCAAATTGTGAAAAGAGATCATCCGAAGCAGATCAAGGTATAAGAATGCCAGATGCAAGTCCCAGCAGGTCTAAACATCTGGCATTCCTAACTAACTTACAGGTTTCGAAGAACTTCAAATAGCTCCTCATTGTCAGGTTGATCAGAAATCTCGTGAATGTCCTTGAAGGCGATTTTGCCTTCCTTGTCCACAATAAAGAGAGCACGTTCGCTAATACCGTCTTTGTCTCGGTACGTTCCAAACCTCCGGGCCACTTCTCCCTTCGGTTCGAAATCGCTCAGTAGATCATACGAGAGTCCTCCGAGACTCTTAGCCCACGCCGTGTTACAAGGTACGCTGTCAACTGAGATGCCCAAAACCTGGGCATCATAGCCTTTAAAGCGTTCGAGGTCGGCCTCGTACGCCGGCATTTGCGCGGTTCAAACCGGCGTCCAGGCCAGCGGATAAAACGCCAGCACAACATTGCTGTTCCCACGGAAATCCGAGAGCTTCACCTTCTTACCCTTTTCAAGGTTGCTCGGCAGCTCGAAGTCCGGGGCCACATCTCCGACTTCAGGCATTTAGACACATCCCTCCTCTGGATTATTTGTCTCGACGCGTTGTGGGATTTTACTTCGACACTAAGATAGTTGACGGCGAGGCCGATTTCAAGCAGATCGGGTAACGGATGAGTTTGATATGAGCCATCACTTTCGGCGTTACGACGTGCTTGCACATCTTTCCGAACCTACGCCGCGGCGACGCAACTACGCAAGCTTGAAAAAACGCGAACGAAATGTCCGACATGCTTCAGCTTGTCGTCAAGATTGGGAACTCTCAATGTGCGACGTTACGGGTAATATCATTGCTT
>JBOGOU010000034.1:0-12395 GCA_050748205.1 Pyrinomonadaceae bacterium
ACTTGCGCAAGCGCGTGCAGATGGACATCAAGCGCTTGATGGACATCGGTTGCTACAGAGGCTTGCGTCATCGTCGCGGTCTGCCGGTCCGGGGACAGCGCACGCACACGAATGCGCGCACCCGAAAGGGACCGCGTCGCGCCACCATCGCTAAGAAGAAGGCACCTGGTAAGAAATGATGAATAGGTGACGGGTATCGGGTGCCAGGCTAGAGTCCGGCCACCGGCACCTGAAACCTGACACCCGAGACCTGAGAAAGTTATGGCAAAAGCAGGCGGCAAAAAGAAAGTCTTTCGTAAGAAAGAAAAGAAGAATGTGCCCGTTGGTATTGCGCACGTTGCAGCGTCGTTTAATAACACGATGATTTCCATTACCGATCTTGAGGGTAATCTGATAGCGCAGTCCTCAGCAGGGGCCCGCGGTTTTCGCGGTTCGCGCAAGGGAACTCCATTCGCGGCACAACAGGCGGCGTATGAGGCCGCGAAGAAAGCGCACGAGGCCGGAATGCAGCAGTGCGAGGTGCGGGTCAAAGGGCCGGGCGGTGGCCGCGAATCCGCAATTCGGGCCATTGCGAATGCCGGCATCAGAGTAATTACTATTCGAGACTCGACACCCATTCCGCACAATGGGTGCCGGCCGCCGAAGCGGCGCAGAGTGTGAGACATTTCCGATTTCCAATTCCCGATTGCCGATTCGAGAGTCGGTACAAATCGAGAATTGGCAATTGGCGATTGACAATTGGCAATGATTTGGTGACCTAAAGGACGAAGGGCTGGCGGTGGAGTTCTGAGATTTCCAAATTTCAGATCTCAGATTTCAGATCTCGGAACTCAGATCTCGGAACTCAGAACTCAGAAAACGCAGCCTGTAAACTTTTCCGTCTAACAGACCGGAGGCAAAAACAGTTGGCTAGGTATAGAGATGCGGTGTGCCGTTTGTGCCGTCGCGAAGGTGCAAAACTTTTTCTCAAGGGTGATAGATGCTACAAGCCCTCTTGTCCGATTGAAAAGCGCGGCACGCAGCCGCCCGGACAACACGGCAACTCAATGCGTCGCGGCAAGGCGTTAGTTGGCTACGGCCAACAGCTGCGCGAAAAGCAGAAGGTGAAACGCATTTATTTCATCCTCGAAGGTCAATTTCGTAATTATTTCGAGCGCGCGGCGCGCATGAAGGGAATCACAGGTGAGAATCTGTTGTTCCTCCTTGAGCGCCGTCTGGATAACGCGGTTTACCGCGCCGGCTTTTCAACCTCGCGCCGGCAGGCACGTCAACTCGTCAACCACGGGCACGTCCTCGTCAACGGACGTAAGGTGGATATTCCTTCCTACAAGGTGAAAGCTGGCGACCTAATCAGTGTCAAAGAGGCGAGCCGTAAGAATCCGCACATTGAGAGCGCCTGGCAGACAGCCGCAGGACGTGGACGTCCTTCCTGGATCTCTCAGGACGGGGCCGAGATGTCAGTCCGCGTTAGCGGTCTGCCATCGCGAGACGATATCGATCGCTCGATAAATGAGCAGCTTATAGTCGAGCTTTATAGCAAGTAATTTAATGAGGCCCGCGGGTGACTCGCTGAGCGCACCCACGGGCTGAAGGCATTTCTAACTTCTGGAACTAAAAAATCATGGCTATGGACCAAAATAATCTTTGGACAGGATTTCAGATGCCCCGCCGCCTTGCGGCTGACACTGAAACTCTAACAGAACGTTACGGCCGCTTTTCGGCACAGCCGTTTGAGCGAGGATTTGGCACCACCATCGGAAACTCGCTTCGCCGGGCGCTCCTTTCCTCAATAGAAGGCGCCGCAGTCACGGCCATCAAGATCGAGGGCGTCGAGCACGAGTTCTCCTCGATTAAAGGAGTTGTCGAAGACGCGACCGACGTCATCCTGAACTTAAAGCAGGTGCCTTTTAAACTGCATGGAAACGAGGCCAAGACCCTCCGGATCTCCAAGGAGACCGCCGGCGAAGTGACGGCCGCGGACATTGAGACGGACGCGGACGTGGAAATACTCGACGAGAGCGTGCACATCGCGACCGTTAGCGAAGGCGGCTCTTTGAAAGTGGAAATGAGACTAAAACGCGGGCGTGGATACGTTTCCGCGGATCGGAACTTCGACGAAGACCTCTCGCTTGGTTATATTCCGATTGACTCCGTTCACACGCCGGTTAAGAAAGTTAACTACACAGTGGAGGCCGCGCGCCTGGGGCAGAATACCGAGTTTGACAAGCTAACTATTGAGGTGTGGACGGACGGCTCCGTGAAGCCCGAAGACTCAATTGGTTTAGCGGCGAAGCTGATCAAGGACCACATGTCCATCTTCATCAACTTCGAGGAAGACACAGACGATTTCGCTTACTCCAAAATGGAGCGACCGCCGCTGCCTCGCAACGATCAGTTGGATCGGTCAGTGGACGAATTAGAGCTGTCTGTTCGGTCTTACAACTGCCTGAAGAACGCCGATATCAGGACCATCCGCGACCTCGTGCAACGCAGCGAGCGAGAAATGCTCGCCACGAAGAACTTTGGCAAGAAGTCTCTCAACGAGATCAAGGAAATTCTAAATGGAATGGGGCTGGATTTCGGTATGGAGTTTGACGAGCAGGGTAATCCTATTCCCGGGTCAGGCGGGCGCGATGGCGCTGATGCCGCCGACTTCGAAGCTGACGACGAACAGTAATCGCGTCATTTGTTTTTCAGGGTATCGCGGAGGATCTTGCACTTTCGATAGAAACCGGGATTTTCGGGAAGAGTCATGCGTCACTTAAAGGCACATCGCAAACTTGGTAGAACCTCAGAACATCGCATGTCGATGCTACGCAATCTTGCGACTTCATTAATTAACTCGCGGGAAGAGCGGATTGTCACTACTTTGCCAAAAGCAAAGGAGTTGAGACCGTTCGTAGAGCGCGCGATTACGCTTTCTCGTCGTGCTCGAAGCCTCGAGGGCGAAGGGTCAGATGCGCGCGCCGTGCACCTGCGCCGGCAAGCCGCGGGCTTTTTTCATGCCGGCAACATGCAACAGGCAGCTCTGGCCGGAAGACGCGGACAGCTCCGCCTGCCGCGCACTGCCGGGGTCGCCGCGCTCAAACGCTTGTTCGATGAGTTGGGTGAGCGCTACAAAGACAGACCCGGTGGCTATACCAGAATTTTCAAGCTCGGTACGCGTGAGGGTGACAACGCCGAACTTGCGATAATCGAGCTTGTCGATAACCCGCGCGAGCGAGAAGCACTGGAACAGGCAAAGAAGCGCAGCAAGCATACGCCGCCAAAGAAAAAGAAATCGAGCGAGGCTAAGGGATCAGGTGCGGCCCGGCCCGCCAAAGTTTCCGAACCACAGGCGACAGTCGAGAAGATCGAAGCCTCGGCCGCAGAGGATTTGGAGACCGGCGAGACCGAAGGATCCGCAGCGCAACCAACCGACGCTGAAGCGAAGTAGCAGTTAACAAATCGAGCCGCCCGCTGAAGCTGTCGGTTTGGACGGCAAAGCCCCAATCGATTATCGGAACAGGAGTAGCCGAGTCTTTTGGGGCTCGTCACTTTGTGAGCATGAATGCAGAATATTGTTTTCAGAGGAAGACTACCGGCCTAAGCCACGTTGTGAGACTTTGATGACCGCTGAAGCGGAACAAATTAAATGAGCAAGCCATATAGCGAACCCGAACAGAATCCTGAATCACCACAGCCGTCAAGTGAAACGCGGGAGTCAAGCGGGCCTGGTCGCCGTCGGCGTAGTCGCCCGTCTCATTTGGAACCGTCGGTGAACATGGATGAGTTACGCGAGCTCATTGCTTTAATTCAGGAGAATGGCTTCGCCGAGTTTGAGCTCGAGCGACAAGGTTTTCGCCTTCATGTGCGTCGCGATTTCGATGCCACTGCTGGGGCGGCGGCAGGTTCCAATTCCGCTGCACAGGAAACACGCACACCTGTTGCCGCTGAGGCGGCTGCGAGTGCTGTCAAAGGCCAAACCACTCCGGAACATTTCGGCTCGCGGGCCGCAACTGCCGCCTCCGAGGATCAAGATCTTCACATGATCCCGTCCCCGATTGTGGGAACGTTTTACCGTGCAGCGTCGCCGAACTCGGATCCTTTTGTGAAGATCGGCAGCAACGTGGAACCGGACTCGATTGTTTGCATCATCGAGGCGATGAAACTGATGAATGAGATCCAGGCGGAAACGAGCGGCGAAGTCGTAAAGATCTACGTGGAGAACGGCCAGCCGGTTGAATATGGTCAACCGCTATTCGGAATCAGGAAATAACGGTCCAAAGTCCCACGTCCAATGTCCAAAGTCCGGTTAGGGGCGAAAAGACATTGGACGTTGGACGTTGGACTTTGGACTCGGGACCAACATGAACTCAGGCACGCGCAAATTTAAGAAGATCCTGATTGCCAATCGCGGTGAGATTGCCTGTCGCATCATCTGGACTTGCAAGGAGATGGGCATTCGCACGGTTGCAGTCCACAGTGACGTTGACCGTGATTCGTTGCACGTGCGTTTCGCCGACGAAGCGGCTTGCATCGGTCCGGCACCCTCCGCCCAGAGTTATCTCAATATCCCGGCAATTATCAGCACTGCGGAGATCTTCAACGTAGATGCCATTCACCCTGGCTACGGCTTTCTTGCCGAGTCTTCATACTTCGCGGAAATCTGCGAGGCTTGCAACATAAAGTTTATCGGTCCGCCGGCCAGTATTATTCGTTTGATGGGCGACAAGGTTGAAGCACGCAGGGCGATGAAAGAGGCTGGACTACCGATTCTTCCTGGCAGCCCGGATCCAATTACTTCTGAGGAAGAGGGCGTAAAGCTCGCACGTGAAATTGGCTTTCCGGTAATCGTAAAGGCATCAGCCGGCGGCGGTGGCCGCGGTATGCGTATCGTTCACTCCGAAAACGAGCTTGGGCACGCATTAGCGGCTGCGTCAACCGAAGCCGCGGCGGCATTCAAAGACGGGAGTGTCTACATCGAGCGCTACGTGGAGCAACCGCGCCATATCGAGATTCAGGTGTTGGCAGACGAATATGGTGAGTGCATTCACCTTGGCGAGCGCGAATGCTCAATTCAGCGGCGCCATCAGAAGTTGCTGGAAGAAGCGCCTTCGCCGGTACTCTCAGCGGAGTTGCGCAATCAGATGGGTGCGGCCGCGGTTGCAGCTTGCAAGAAGCTTGGTTACGCGAGCGCGGGCACCGTCGAGTTTCTCCTTGATACTGACAATAGGTTTTATTTCATGGAGATGAATACGCGCATTCAGGTCGAGCACCCGGTTACAGAAATGGTTACGCTGGCCGACATCGTGCGCAACCAGATCAGGATTGCCGAGGGTGAGGCGCTGGGCTACACACAGGACGACTTGCTGATCGTCGGGCATGCGATCGAGTGTCGCATCAACGCTGAGAACCCGGAGACCTTTGCTCCATCGCCGGGTGTCATCACGGCCTTTAACCTGCCTGGCGGACCCGGTGTCCGCGTTGATACGTATGTTTATGCCGGCTACAGGGTGCCGCCTTTTTACGATTCCCTGATCGCCAAGGTTATCGTCCACGCGCGGACGCGCGAGCTGGCAATCGCGCGCATGAAGCGGGCGCTGGAAGCGATGGTTATTGAAGGTATCAAAACCACCATTCCCTTGCATTTGAAAATCATGGACGATCCGAAGTTTCGGGCGGGCGAGATCTCGACGAGTTTTATGGAGTACTTCCTGAATGGATCCAAAACCAAGAACGAGGTAGTAGCCACAGCGCGATAATTGCCGATTGCCGATTGCCGATTGGTGTTTGGCGAGAACGTTCGAGTTAACATGGAATAGATTGGCTCTGAGCACTTAGCCATCGGCAATACCCTAAATCGGCAATTGGCAATTGGCAATTGGCAATCGGCAATGTTCCTCGGCGGTTGCTGTTTGGACAGAAGAGACCTATAATAATTGACTTTTGCAGAGGCAAGCAGCCTCGTCTGAGAGGTATATTGATGATGCCCTACGCGATCATAAAGACCGGCGGAAAGCAGTTTTTTGTTGAGGAAGGCAATACCGTTCGCATTCCTTCGATTGGAGCGGAGGCCGGAAAATCGATCGAGCTTGATGCCCTGCTCACTACGGGCAAAGGCGATGCGGATGCGCCGGTTGTAGGAGCAGCAAAGGTCTCGGCGACGGTCGTGGAACACGGTCGCGGACCAAAGTTCATAGTCTTTAAGAAGAAGCGCCGCAAACACTACAAACGCAAGCAAGGGCATCGCCAGGGCTTTACCACGATAAGAATTGACTCGATTGGATAGGAGGAGATTGGCGAGTTTTGATTTTGATTTGTGATTGGGGCCAGAGGAAGTCCTGACCCATGCGCAAATCCGGAATCTAAAATCTAAAATCTAAAATCTCAGAATGGCACACAAAAAGGGCGTTGGTTCATCTCGTAACGGTCGCGACTCTTCAGCACAGAGATTGGGTCTGAAGAAATTTGGCGGCGAACGCGTTCTCGGCGGTAACATCCTTGCCCGCCAGAGGGGCACTAAGTGGAAACCCGGCAAGAACGTTGGTCGCGGCAAGGACGATACGCTTTTTGCGTTGGTTGACGGAGTTGTCAAATTTGAGGACAAGGGCCGCAGCGGTAAGTTCATCAGTGTGTACCCGCAGGAGCAAGCCTCTTCTGCCTAGAGCGTTACAAAGGAAAACTAGTTTCATGCGACGCCCGAGCCAAGTACTAATTGAGCCCAAGGCGTCGCTTTCGATTTAAATGTTTATTGACCGCGTCAAGATTCGCGTGCAGGGGGGACATGGAGGCAACGGCGTAACGGCTTTTCGTCGACAGAAGTTTGTTCCACGCGGTGGCCCCTCGGGTGGTGAGGGCGGACGCGGTGGCGATGTCTGGATCACTGCGGATTCTTCCCTGAACACCCTGCTTCATCTGCGTTACAACCCCGAACACATTGCCGGTCGCGGAATGCATGGCGAGGGCTCTAATCGCTCCGGACGCGATGGAGAAGATGTCGTGGTTCGTGTGCCAGTAGGCACGCAGATCTTCAACGCAACTACCGGGGAATTGCTCCAGGATCTTGCGGCTGATGGCGCTCGGTGGCTGGCGACGCGCGGAGGTCGTGGCGGTCTTGGCAATTCGCATTTTGCTACTTCAACCAATCGCGCGCCGCGTTATCACCAGGAGGGAAGTGCCGGCGAAGAACGGGAATTGCAACTTGAGTTAAAGCTGCTGGCGGATGTAGGTCTGGTGGGCTTTCCCAATGCAGGAAAGTCTACGTTCATAGCTACAGTCTCAGCGGCCAGACCGAAAATTGCCGACTATCCTTTCACGACCCTGGAGCCACATCTGGGAGTAGTTGATTTGGGCGATTTTAGAACTTTTGTGGTTGCTGATATTCCCGGGTTAATCGAAGGAGCGCACAAGGGAGCGGGACTGGGCGATCGTTTTCTGCGGCACATCGAACGAACAATGTTGCTGCTTCATCTGGTAGACGTTTCCTCGATGTCGGGGCGAGAGACAGTGGCTGACTACCTGACCGTGAATCGTGAGTTAGCTGCTTACAATCCCGCATTGGCTGCGCGACCGCAAATCGTTGTTGCCACTAAGATCGACGCTCTCGAAGACCGAGAGCGGTTGGAGTCTCTAAAGCGTCAGGCAGAAGGAGATGGCAAGGCCTTTTATGCAATCTCCTCGGTGACAAACGAAGGAGTTCGCGAACTCATTAACGCCGTTGCGACAACGGTGAAACAGCTGAAGGAGTCAGCTAAGTCCGTCGACGTCGTGGAACTAGCTCTGTAGACTCCTGACAACAGACATCGACGTCTGTCACTTCGGATGGGCCGGCAATGACCGTCCCCGCAAGGTCTGATGAACCGCAGAAGGCGTATAGCTATCTATGGCGGCACGTTTGATCCAGTTCACCTAGGACACTTGGCGGTCGCGAGAAGAGTTACCGAGTTGTTTGAGATTGATGATTTGCGGTTTGTTCCAGCAGAAATCGCGCCCCATAAGCTGACTCGTGAGGTGACGCCTGCGATACATCGTTACGCGATGTTGGTGCTGGCCACCCAGGAGGACATCAGGCTTCGTGTTTCCACGTTTGAGCTTGAGGCCCCTGATCGCCGCTACACGGTCGATACGCTGGCTCATTTCCAGGCGGAATCGGGAGAGTCTGGGGACTTATTTTTCATAATGGGGGCCGACTCCTGGTCCGAAATCGCGACATGGCGTGATTGGGAGCGGCTGCTGAAGATGGTCAATCACATCGTGGTCACGAGGCCCGGGTTTGATGTCAGTTTTGACCATATTAGCTCTTCACTACGCGCGCGAATTGTGGATTTGCGAGGGCTGGACCGGATGCCGGAGATCGCGACGCCAGTTGAGGAGAAGAAAATATTTATTACTGACGCTGTGATGCTCGACATTTCGGCCACGGAGATTCGACGCGCGGCCGGCGAAGATAATCTGGATAAGTTAACCACGCTGGTTCCAGCATCCGTGGCGAACTACATAAGAAAGTACGATTTATACAAAGATTCGAATGAAGCATAATTCAACGGCGAAAGAACAATCGCTCAATCCAACGAGGGCAAGCCACTCTGAACTTCAGGCCATTCCCAGAGTGGAGCAAAGCGAAGAGCTTGACGAGAGAGTTCTGACGGCACTGCAGGCAGCAAGCGATAAGAAGGCGCTCGACCTCGTGGTCCTCGATCTGCGGGAGATTGCTACGTTTACTGATTACTTCGTGATCACGAGCGGGACCAACGAACGCCAGGTGCAGGCGATTTCTGACGAGGTGTTTGAAAGACTCAAGAAGTCGGGTACGCCCGCCGCGCGCGTCGAGGGATACAAGAGCGCCGAATGGATTCTGCTTGATTACGGCGATTTCATTGTCCATGTCTTTGCGGATAAGGCCCGCAAGTTTTATGACCTTGAAAGGCTCTGGCGAGAATCTAAACGAGTTCCATTGCCTCGCGAACTTGGCGTTGAGCCAGCGAGTTCTTTGAGAAACGAATCGTGATCGAGATATTTGCGGAGTCAGAAGCGATGCGCGAGGCAGTGCGTCTCGCCGAACGCGTCGCGGCGACTGATGCAAATGTTTTGGTTACTGGAGAGTCGGGCGCGGGCAAGGATGCGTTGGCGCTTTATGTGCACGCAAACTCCAATCGCGCGTCACAGCCATTCGTCAAGATAGATTGCGCGACCTTGCCTAGCGATCTACTCGAGGCCGAGCTTTTTGGTTACGAGCGCGGAGCATTCACAAGCGCAAACGAAGCAAAGCCCGGAAGGCTCGAAGCTGCCGACAAAGGCACCGTCGTGCTCGACGAAATTGCGTACTTGACGAAAGACTCGCAGGCAAAACTGCTGCGCGTCATCGAGACGCGCGAGTTTGAACGTCTCGGAGGACGCCGCACAATCAAGGTGGACGCCCGGCTGGTTGCCCTGACGAACGTCGACTTGACTGACGCGGTTGCTCGTCAGGACTTTCGGGAAGACCTGTATTACAGGTTGAATGTGGTCCACATTCATCTCCCGCCTCTGCGCGAGCGAGCGCGAGACTTGCCAAAACTGGTGCAGGCTTTTTTGAAGGATTACGCGTCCAAGCATGGTCGCAAGGTGAGCTCGATGGCGCCGGAGTCGCTTAGCCTTCTGAAAGAATACGAGTTTCCCGGCAACGTCCGTGAGCTCGCCAATATTATTGAGAGGGCCGTAATCGTTTCGACGGGGAAACGAATTGAGGTGTCGGATCTCCCTGAAGCTATTCGCGCATCTGTGCTCGTGCAGCGGAGGAGACAAAGGCCGCTGTCGTTGGCCCAGTTGGAGGCCGAATATCTCAACGAGACGCTCTTAGCCACCCAGGGCAACAAGACTGAGGCGGCGCGGATACTGGGAATCAGCCGCAAGAATCTTTACGAGAGACTCGCGCGGGTTGATAAGAGAGAGGGAGAAAACGAGACGGGGTGACGCGGAGACACGGAGACACGGAGACACGGAGACGGGGAGACGCGGGGAAAGACGAATCGTGAAGGGCGTAATCGACTTTCAAGAACCAACTAGTGAAACAGGCGCGAACGCCTTCACCGTGTCCCCGCGTCTCCGGGTCACAGCGTTGCCTTCTTTCTAAGAATGCGCCTGCGAGTCATTTGGACGGGGAAGACAAAAGACGCTCGACTGAGAGCGCTGATCGATGAGTATCTGAAGCGACTGAGCCACTTCACACGTTGTGAGGTGACTGAGCTTCGCGAGAGTCGAGCTCTCGGAACAAAAGTGGGCATCGATAAGGATTCAAAGCGCATCTCAGACCGTCTGCCTACCGGCGCGACGACTGTATTGCTGGATCCGGCGGGCGTCGAGTGGAGTTCGAAGGACCTTGCAGACCAGGTAAGACGCTGGGAGAACGGCGGTATCAAAGAGGTGGCGTTTATTGTCGGCGGACCAAATGGTGTTTCCTCAGAACTTGCGTGTCGCGTTGAGAAGCGCTGGTCACTTTCTCGCTTGACGCTGACGCACGAAATGGCGCGAGTGTTGCTGCTCGAGCAATTGTACCGAGCTTATACGATCATTCATGGATTGCCTTACCAGAAGTGATTGGATTTTCAGCTTATTTGTTCTTTAACGAGTGGGTGGAGGATTAGTTAAACAATGGAAAAGAGAAAAATGAGAGTGTTCCGCGACAAGTTGCTGGGACGCCGCGAAAGTTTGGTGGGCCAGGTTCAACAGGCGGAGATGTACAGCCGCGAGCGTGACGCGGAAGCCACTCAAGATCCGGCAGACATGGCAGCGAATGCCTATACCAAAGAACTGCTCGTCTCCATGTCTGACAATGATCGCCGCTTGCTAAATCTAATCGACGAGGCGCTGGAACGCATCGAGGCCGGCAAATATGCTAAGTGTGTTCATTGCGGCGAAGCATTGCCGGAAAAAAGGCTGGACGCTGTGCCGTGGGCCCGCCATTGCGTTCGCTGCCAGGACTTGCACGAGCGAGGCTTGCTGGACCAGGACGACGATT
This sequence comes from Pyrinomonadaceae bacterium, assembly GCA_050748205.1. GTDB lineage: Bacteria > Acidobacteriota > Blastocatellia > Pyrinomonadales > Pyrinomonadaceae > PSRF01. The sequence goes on from JBOGOU010000034.1 coordinate 10,979, forward strand.
AGAATTTCAACATTGCTGGTGACATAATCACGGCCTCCTGAAATTGCTTCAGGAGGCCGTCGTGTTTTGACGACCAAGAGCAGGAAGTCGGCAGTCGGCAGTGGGCAGTGGGCAGTGGGCAGTCGGCAGTGGGCAGTCGGCAGTGGGCAGTGAAGTCAGTACCGTAACGCGGTAGCGTCGGGTCTTTGTGGCGTCTGAGATCATTAGAAGTCACGGGATGCGAGCGCTAACCCGACGCTACCCCGTTACGGTACTGACCATGTCAAATGATAAATGGAAAATGTCCCGTTCCTCACACGTACCGCTAGCTTGTTCTACGACGCCTTACTCACGCTGCTCTATCCGCAGTCGTGCGCGGTGTGCGGCGAGAGCGTTGAAGAGCGGGGTCTGGGTATCGCCTGCGCAAAATGCTGGAATGTGACACGCACGTTTACCAGGGAAGATACCACTTGCTGGAAGTGTGGCGCTCTGTCGCTCGGCAGCGTGGCCAGTGAGAAACGCGAGGAAGTGCGCTGCCGGCGGTGCGACGAGCAAGTTTTTACCTTGGCACGCGCTTGCGGATCGTATGAAGGCGCGCTACGGGTCTCGGTTCTGGCACTCAAACGCGAGCCGCACATTTCCGAACGCCTTTCGACACTCCTGGTCGGTACACAAAGACAGACTCCTCTAAACCGGGCGACGCGAATCATTCCCGTTCCTCTTCATACGCAGCGTGAAAAGGCCAGAGGCTTCAATCAAGCCACGGTTATTGGCCGCGAGCTGGCGCGATCCGCCCGCCTGCCGCTGGACGAAGTTAGCCTGCGCCGTACGGTTCACTCAGAGCGCCACCGCGCGGGTCTGGACGCAAATGGGCGCAGGCAAACTGTCGAGACCGCATTCGTGGTTCGCTGTCCGCGGTTGATCGAAGACGAAAGCATTCTGCTAGTGGACGATGTCTTCACAACTGGAGCAACAGTTTCGTCATGTGCCGCTGCTTTGATCGCGGCCGGCGCGAAGGAAGTCCTGGTTCTTACGATTGCTCGGGTCAGTTACATTTGACAAGGAATAGCTTTTAGGGTCACAGGACACTCTCAGGCTTGAGTTATTTCTTCTGAAGTGAAGGTTACTCAAAGTTGGGCGGGGGCAAGCCCACCTTCCTGACTTGTGAGGTTTCTGAGTGGAGTGGCTTCTCATCAACTCGAAGGCTGTTCCAGGTTGAGACTTTGTTACCTGAGGACACCTTGGAACTAGAGAGCCTCACCTCCCACCAAATGACAAATGAAAAATGTCAAATGTGCAGTACCCAGCTTGCAGACCTGACCGAAAGTCGAAAGTAAAAAACAAATAAGCCAGTAGATAAATAATTGAGAGAGTGAGTTATTAGGGCGCGCCAGGGGAGAGAGAACGGGAGCGCTAAGATTCGCAAAAAAAGTGGTCT
>JBOGOU010000035.1:0-3432 GCA_050748205.1 Pyrinomonadaceae bacterium
ATAGTTTCAGTGTTGTTCATCGCTTAGCTGATTAGAGTCGACTCTTGATCGGGCATCGCGTCGTCCGACATTGCTTGTTTGTATCCTGCCTCAACTGCTTGTTCCACGGCCTTTGCAAACTCATCCAGATCCTCTTCAGTATGGTTGACGTAGACTTGTGCTGTTGTTTTGGGATCTTTGTGGCCCAGAGCGTTGGCAATGTTTCCCATACTAATCAGTTTTTGTACTCTGGTGCCGGGCGTGTGTCTCAAGTCGTGAAAGTGTAGTCCGACGCCACTAAGGCCTGAGTCTTCTAGTGCTCCTGCCCATGCAGTGCGTACGTTATCGGAGACGCCAAAGACTAATTGATCGGAAGGCTTTTTCCCGGCTCGGTTTTGACGAAAGGCTTTTTTGCCTGGATTGTTGATTATGTCTAAGAGTGCTTCGCGGACTCGTACCGTCATTGAAGCGTTGCGGAGCTGCTTATCTCCGCCCAGGTCTTTATAGTTAAGTAGTCCGTGTATTTTCCCAGCGCGAAAATCTATTTGGCACTTGGTTAGGTTGATTAATTCGCCGAAGCGGGCGCCAGTGTCAACGGCTACTATGATGAGTGCGCGAAGGTGCCGGCGATCTTCTGTTTCACACGCCTTGAGTAGTTTAATTTCCTGATCGAAGGTCAGGAAAAGGTTCCGCTTCTTGCGATCACTGGATTTGATGATTTCGTTCTTTCGTGCAAACTCAAAAGGGTTCTGTTTAATCCACTGATTTCGTTTGGCTTCATAGAACATGGCCCGTAGTGTGGTTAACTCACGAGCAACTGTCCCAGGGCTAATATTGATTTCAGTTTCGTTTGGTCCTCGGCGTGTACAACGCAGGCGATGGGAGCGATAACGTTTGAGGTCGGCAACGGAGATGTGTTCGAGTTTCTTGGTGCCAAAAAATGCTCTGGAATGTTTGAGATGTGCTTTGTAGGTGCTTACATCTCTAACGCCTGATAGTTTTTCTCCAGCCTCGTTGTATTCCGCTTCAACGTAAATTTCCTTTTCGCAGTAGTCGGCTAACTCAGCGAACGTGGTTACGGTGCCTTCCAGGGCTTTGGGTCCGTGGTCTTCAAGTTTGTTGAGTTCGATTCTTATGGCTTCTCGCGCTTCGGATTTGCCCTTCCGTTCGCGGTGTATACTTTTGCGTTTACCGCTCTCGTCGTAATAGTGGAGGTATCCGTCATAACCGACAAGTTTGCCGTTGCGTCTTTTAGGGGCGACACCCATTGAGTATTTCATCGAAGGTCCTTTATAGATGTAGCATGTGGTTGAGGTTGTGCCTCCACGAGGATGAGTGGAGGTGAGCTAGGGCAACTGTAGCATAGAACGAAATGAAATTGGTCGGGTAATTGGTCGGGTTGGACTACATAAATGAAAAAAAAGCCATTATAATTAGGGTTCAGGAGAACAGAGCGCTGCCTTGACACGGTAGGGGTCTGGGGTTCAAATCCCCACGCGCCTACCATTTTTATTGAGTTATTTCGTTACTCTTGTCCTCCCTTCATCGTTCACGGCACAGTTTGGCAGACTTTTGGCAGACTCTCAAAAATTTGAGGAGAATTTGTGAGTCTTCGTGGTCCTTTCACCGCTAACTAACCGACCTTCCTTTCCTGCCCCTTTTTCGGACTTTGAATGCGTTGGAGACGGCGATTGGAATCGAACCGATGAATAGGCGTTTTGCAGTACTAACAGGCTCTTTTTCGGAGTTTAGCAGACTGCCGACCGCTGGTTTTTCTTAGCGTTCTCTCTCTCTCTCTCTCTCTCGAGACAGGCCAGCCCCTTAGCCTTCGCCTATAGTAGAACCCCCACAACTTCAACAGAATTTACAAAGAATGATTCTTGGCGCCAATTAAGACAGCTGATACCCAAACGAAAATCTCGTAACGGTTTCGCTTGTCGCTGATAGATTGGGTCAATAGATACAAATTTCACCGGGAGGAAACAGGGAAATGAACTGGGAATCGAAACTCAGCAGTGTTGGCATTATCGGTGACTCTCCCGCGATGCACCTGCTTGCTCGTCAGATCGAAACGGCCGCCAGTTGCGATCTAACCGCGCTCGTAACAGGTGAATCGGGAACCGGTAAGGAATTAGTGGCTCGCGCGCTACATCGACAAAGCGCCCGCGCCTGCATGCCATTCATTTCCGTTCACTGCGGCGCCATTACCGAAACTTTGATGGAGTCCGAACTATTTGGGTATGAACGCGGAGCCTTCACCGGCGCACACCAAAGACGTAAGGGGTTATTTGAGGCCGCGCACAACGGCACCATTTTTCTCGACGAGATCGCCGAGATGTCCGCTTCGCAAGTAAAGCTACTACGCGTATTGCAGGAGGATGCTGTGCGGCCGGTGGGTGCACACGCAGAGATTCAAGTCGACGTACGCGTGATTGCAGCCACTAATCGTAATCTTGCGCGGGAAGTTTCCGCAGGTCGATTTCGGGAGGATCTCTTTTATCGAATTGCGGTGCTGGCCATCAACACACCGCCTCTGCGCGCTCGCACATCCGACATTCCGGTGCTGACGCAATATTTCCAGCATCAGGCTGAACAGAAGATCAAATCGGCAATGCCGCGGAAAGTTGAAGATGACGCCGTTGATGCTCTCCTTAATTACTCCTGGCCCGGCAATGTTCGTCAACTCCGCCATGTGGTAGAGAAATTGGTGGTCGGCACATTGGGAGGCTCAGTCATCAATGCCGACGCGGTTCGCCGCGCACTCGACAACCATCCTCACGTCCGCTTGTGCTCTGCAGATGGTCGCCATCGGATCGCCGCTTACACCGAGAGTGATTCCCTAAATGATTTTCTGGATCGTACTATGCTGGATCTTTATGACCTATTGCGGGCAAAGACCGGCAGCCATTCCCAAACCGCACGCCAACTTCGGATTGACCGCGTCTCACTTTATCAACGCCTAAAGCGTGCCCGTCGAAGGCTCTATCTTTCGACTGTCAACGAGGCCGTGGCAAGCAGGCTTTAGGCTATTGGGCTGTCTGGTTCCGTACGGCTAGGCACCTAAAGGGTGCGTGGATCCATGAAAGCGACCTTTGGGGCTTTGCAGATCAAGTTCCAAGAAGCAGGGCAACTCACCAAGCGTTAGAGTTATCGAAGCCAATGCGAGTGATAGTTCGCAGATTGTTTTCCCGTAGAAAGTTCTTGACAGGATCGGTGGTCTTGTCTTATACAAGGAAGGTTGCGCGATCGTTTGAATTGCGCACCATGAGGAAATCACTTTCAATGACGACGAGTTGGACATATCAAGAACACACAGCCGAAAGGCAGCCGTGCGCCGGTATGCCAGGCGTGTGTTTATCGTGCCTGAGCTTGTCATCGGTCAATATTTTTGGCGGCGGACTCGGACAAAGACAGGCAGAGTCCATAGATAGCCGTCATATCAGGCATTAATCA
>JBOGOU010000036.1:0-11212 GCA_050748205.1 Pyrinomonadaceae bacterium
CTCTGACGGAAACTCTCAATCGAATCGTTCAACGTGTCCAAGAAGCCGAATAGGAAAAAGCCCGTAGCGGGTTAGAGGGTAGGAGGACTCTTGGCCCGCTACGGGCAGATCATGGCGAATGACCCGACACAAGGATACCATGGCTAATACACCTAAGTCAACCGATGGGGCTAAGCCTGGGCTTACCCTCAAAGAAATTCAAGTCGAGTGTAAGCGGCGTGCTATTACTCGCTTGATTATATCCTTCTATGATACGACCTTGGTTGTACCGTGCGAGGCTAAGGGGAAACCTTTTAACTATCTCTGTCCGGCAACAGACCTGGAAACCGCGTTAGTTAACGCAATTGGTTACATTTGAAAAAGCGACGTAAGCCTAAGCTTAGCAAGCGAGTCGCCGCGGAGTTATTCCGCAAGCGCTCCATTGCGGCTAAGAAGGGTTGGGTTACACGGCGTCATAACAAGTTTCTCGGTCACGTTTCAACCGTTGCGTTAAGGCATGAAGCAGTAAGGCCGGAAGTGGTCGGACTATCTCAGGCCGTTGCTCAGGAAATGGCCAGGCGCCTGCCCGAGATTGCGGAAGTGTTGACCGTTGAACGATTCGAGCAAACACTTTCGCAAATCATCGAAGAGAGGGTGAGGAAAGGTGAGCTAGAGGATTCGGTTGAAGCTAAGATCATTGCACGACTTCTAGTGGCAGAAGCAGGGGGCTTTTTCGAGCAAGAAGTCGGCGCGATTGCAGACGAATATGACATAACCATAAAGGATGTTTACGACATTTGGTTCGATACACCGTAGGAGGAGAACATGACACTAACTGAGCTTCAAGGTACTTTAGAAGAACGTGGTGCCTCTGTTGTGATTATCGTGAAAGGTAAGCAAATCACTGTTGCCGTTCACGAGTTAATCGAACATGCCGATTCTCGCGATGCTCGTCCGTCACAAAGGTATTGCGGCGAGTGTGCTTTTGAAAACCATCTTGAAACCGCTGTTTCTCAAGCACTTTCTTTCTACGACAAATCAACGCTAAGCCTAGGCTTACCTTGAAAGGACCATTAAAATGAAGGTAAGAATTGAAGTCAGCGCGGAAGATTTAAAATCTCTGGTGCTGAAACACATAAGAAATCTCGGCATTTCCGTTAGCGATTTAGGTTCGATTAAAATCGAAACCAAGTCTAAACAGAATTACAAAGCAGAGTGGGAATCTGCCGACTTCTGCGCTACATATGAGTATGACGGGACGGAAGATGTCTGAATCGGACGACAAAGACGCCGAAGAGTTAGGCGTGCTCCTACGTGGGTTGAAATCTCTCGGCTTTGGGTTGCAAATCATGTGCTCCGAAGCCTTCTCATTCAACCACGAAGATAACATCCGAAAACTGTGCGTCGAGTATCTCTCGGAATCGGTTACCCTACTCGACAAGCTACGACAATCGGCCGTTGACACTTCACTCCTTCACTAATGACAAGTAAGCCTAAGCTTAGTGTCATATCAGGCAGTAAGCCTAAAGACATCGAGAAAAAGATCGTGCTAACTCTCGTTCACGTTGGGGGAGCCGAACGTGTAGTCAAGGTGTTACGCCGTGAGGGTCGCGGTCAACGATTGTTGGTCAAGGGGTGGGATTTGTCGGGATTGCAAACTCTCGACTTGAAACGTAACCGATTGATTGAGGCTAAGCAGTGGAAGGCTAAGAGCCTAGTCGAAGCTTGGGAAGCGTTCAAAGAAATAGGGTGGGGATGAATCTCTCTCACCTTCCCCGTGGCAACCCCTGTTCGATTTGCGGACACTCCGCAAACAAACATCGGGCTTACCACAAACCAGTAGGCGATCCCTGCTCTGAATGTACTCTACCAGCGGCTAAGCATAGGCTTAGGTCCAATTCTGTTACGCGAAAGCACGACAAATGGGTATTCGCTGGCGTGGATGGCGAGGGTCAAGGTAGAAGGGTTCATAACTACGTTCTACTTGCCGCTAGCACGGAAGATGGTAAACGGTCATGGTATGTCAGTAACCCTAACGGATTGAATACGGTCCAAGCGTTACGGTTTCTAACCGAGTTACCTAAACACGTCCGCACGTTCGCATTCTCATTCAATTACGACCTAACGAAAATCCTAACCGACTTGGACGACCGTTCTCTTTATCGACTTTTCCGGCCCGAATTGCGAGTAAGCAAAAGTAAACCAGAGGAGGGACCAAGGTCTGTCGAGTGGCAGGGGTTTCGACTCAATCTACAAGGGTCAAAATTCTCTGTCTGGTACGATGGACGCGGGCGAGTGGTATGGGATGTTTACCGTTTCTTTCAAGCCAAATTCGTGAACGCATTGGAAGAGTGGAAAGTCGGTAGTAAGCCTATGCTTAGCAAGATGAAGCTAATGAAAGCTAAGCGAGCCGAATTCGACAAAGAAACATTCGACGACGTTTTAGCCTATTGCTTGGAAGAGTGTCGATACATGGCAGAGCTAGCGCGCAAGCTTATTGATGCTCACTTTGCAGCCGGCCTGAAACTAAAAAGTTTCTACGGCGCTGGCTCTAGTGCGTCAGCCATGCTGGATATTATGAAGATCCGTGACAAGGTGAAAGACCCACCGGAGGAAATGCTAGACGGTGTATACCGCGCATTTTTCGGGGGTCGATTTGAGCATTCTGTAATTGGCCCAATAGAGGGACCAATATACAGCTACGATATTTCAAGTGCCTATCCATACCAGCTATATTTTCTCCCATGCTTGATTCACGGTACCTGGCACCATACGACTAACCGAAATGACATTGACCATGCGCGAGCGGCTGTTATTCGCTATTCGTTGGGTAAGCCTAGGCTTAGGTCGTGGGCGCCTTTCCCGTTTCGGACTTCGGATGGCGCGATTGCTTTCCCGACTAGGAGTGGTGGCGGGTGGGTCTGGAAAGAAGAGTACCTCGAAGGGGAAGCACTTTGTCCCACCACTTTATTTCACGAAGCATGGATACTTGAAACGACGTGCGATTGCCGGCCTTTTGAGAAGATACCTCACTACTACCGAGAACGGTTGCGAATCGGAAAAGAGGGACCGGGAATAGCGTTGAAGCTTGGTATGAATTCCTGTTATGGGAAGCTAGCTCAATCGGTAGGAAATGCTCCCTTCAATTCCTGGGTATGGGCAGGCATGATAACCTCGGGTACACGCGCGCAAATCCTTAATACTATGCGCGCGCATAGGGTACTATCAAATCTCTACATGGTAGCTACTGACGGGATTCAAACCAAAGAGCACCTAAGCCTAGGCTTACCCCAAGATACAGGCACTTTTGACACTCCTAAGCCGTTAGGTGGTTGGGAAGAGAAGATAATAGAGAAGGGTGTTTTCTACGCTCGTCCCGGTATCTACTTCCCGCTTAATCCTACCGAGCAAGAAATCAAAGAGATAAAAGCTAGAGGGTTAGGTAAGGGCGTTCTCTTGGAAGCCTGGCCGAAAGTCGTGGAGTCGTGGAACAATCATAGAGACTCCGAGCAAGCTTCAATTGCCGACGTCTCACGATTTTGTGGCGCAAAGTCGTGCGTGAGCCGGAGAGGAAAACTCGGCTCTTACGTCTATCGTCGAGCCGACGCATTGGATGGAAAGCTACCGAGTTACGGTCAGTGGGTAACTCGTGAGATTGCTCTCAGTTTTCACCCGATGCCGAAACGTGAGAGTATCAACGATGATAACACTCTCAAGCTTCGGAAGTTAGGGAATGTGTTGAGCGCCCCCTATTCCAAGGCCGTATCCCGCAAGTCGAAAGAGGGTCAGGTAATGGGAAGGGCTAAGCTTGAGCTTAGCGAGCAACCGGATTATGATTACGCAGATTATGAGTAGGAGAAAACATGGAAACCACACTTCAAGCAATCCGCAATGAATGTCACCGTCAAGAGGAGTTAATCAAGTCAGGAAAATTCTCCTGGTCATGTGACAAACCCGGAATCCCTGACTCTCAAAGACTCACGGTATTAGCTGAAGAGTTTGGTGAAGTGGCTCGGGAAGTGATGGAAGCGTTGATTAGCGAGTCGCGATATGACAGAGAGAAACTTCGCAAAGAGTTAGTCCAAGTCGCGGCGGTACGCGTGGCGTGGTGCGAAGCGTTGGAAGCGGAGGCGCTTACCGGGGGTCACGGTTACTATTCGAAGTCGAAGGTAAGCCTAGGCTTAGGTGCCAAAGTGAACATCCCTAAAATGAAAGTCGTTTACATTGCTCACCCTTACGGGGGTCTGCAATCGAACCGAGAGAAAGCCGCTAAGTGGGTTGCTTGGGCCGCAAGGCTAGGTTGCGCTCCTATCGCGGATTGGATTATTCTCACTGGCGAGTTTCCCGACGACATTGAAGGAATTCGAGGTAGGATGCTTGCGCTCGACTGCAACCTCGTGGGCCGTTGCGACGAGCTATGGATTTGCGGAGACCATGTTTCACCCGGAATGTCAGTCGAAATTGAAGCAGCGGTACGGCTTAACATTCCCGTGGTTGATAAACGATTCGTTGAAGGTCGGCCATGAATATCGAAGGTTTTGACGGGTTGAACGTAGTACGAAAGTATTTAGCAAACTACTACTTAGAGGAGCGGATAGTAGAAGCCTTTAGTTCCTTTAGAGAATTTCTTCAAGACATTAGTACAGACGTTTACCCTAATTTTCAGTGGTCGGAAATCCTTTTGTCTCATAGTGAAATGTTAGAAGAGTTAGACGAAGCTATCGAAATTGCTTACTACGTCAAAAAGTACAGGTAAGCCTAGGCTTAGGTGTCAAAAATGAAAATCGGTGATATAGTCAAGTTACTTCGCCACGATGATTGGCATAACCATCTTGGAGTGGTCAGCTACATTTGGCACACTGAGTTTGGTAGGACGTTCTACCTGATTCAGTTTCACAATCATATCTGCGCGCTTGACCAATCGGAGGTAGTGTTAGCATGACTACCAGGAAAGAACACTCTACCGCGAAGCTGGCAGTATTGCTTGAGATACAATACTCAAAGAATCGGTTAGCTACTTACGCTAAACAGTGGTTGCACAATGGGAGAGTCGAACCACTTCTCAAAGCTATAGTCGATTTGGAAAAGCTTGAAGAGAAGTCGAGGCTGACTCCATGAATCAAATCCTGGTCGAAGCTCTTTTTAATTCTCTACTGAGTTACCACTCAATCCATGTTAACTCGTCCTATCGAAATGAGGCTGAAGATTCTCGACTCACGCGACTTCATTACATAGCCGAAGCTACTGTCGAAGGTTGTGAATCACATCCCCTTTGGTATCTCGTTGGCAAGAAACGGGTTGAATGGCCCCTACTTGGTTGTGTAGTCATTACTGCCACAACCCCAAAATGGGAGTCTGGTTTTCTTGTTGAAATACATTCAGGGGCTAAGCGTGGTCCCTCGGGTGAGATTGGGTTGTTTCAGTTACACTCGCAAGTTACTCACATTCCCGACTCTCGGTGGCGTATCACTCCCGACGAGTGGGCCAGTGCTAAGGGCACTTCGCTAGAAGATACCAAAAGACAAGTAAGCCTAGGCTTACGTGTAATAGGGTGGCATGTTTACCGTTGTAAGATTCCTTACAGTAGTAAACTGTTTCAACCCTCCCGATTGTTCGCCGAATACCATCACCCGAGCGGGTACCCGTGCGCGGTATATAAGGAGGAAATAGTGGTACTTCCGAAGGGGTCTGTTGCGTTAGGCATCTTGGCACATCCCCCGAAGAGTCAAGCTAAGTGGTCGGGAATTGACGGCATGAGTAGGGCGAGAGCTAAGAGCTATCAACAGTTACTTTGGAAACTGAGGGTAAGCCTAGGCTTAGACTCAGGTAGCAAGAATTAGGAGGATGGAATCGAATGGGCAAAATGAGGCAGAGTCGCCGACAGAGTACGGGCCAGGTGCATCTACCGAAGCTCCGTGGATCTGAGTTCGAGCGCGGAGCCCGAGCGGCGGCCGACGTTGCGGCGCAGTACAACGCAACCTCGTCGCATCCATACCGGCTCGACGACTGCATTTTAGGCAAGCTCAATCTTCGCCAGCGAGTACCACGTAGAAACCCTACACACCGAAGCTCAAAAACCGGAGAGTCGTGACGGAAACGTTGAAGCAAGCAATCGGCGGACTCGCGTTCGCGCTGAACGTTTGGGGTAACCTGGAACTGACGAAGCAGACCAACCGTGGGCACATCATTCGGCTGTGCTCGAACGCTTGCTGGCTCGTCTATTCTCCACTCGTTGGTGCCTGGGCGCTGTTCGTGAACCACGGAACGTTCGCGGCAATCAACGTGCTCGGGTTCTTCCGATGGCGGAAGATCGAGACCGATGCTCGCCGCGCGAGGTGAGTCGATGAGCGCGCTGCTACCCGTCTTCGGTGGGCCTGTCTGGATTCCGCCGCCGTTCGGTCAGCCCGGTGTTCGCGATCCAGACTTTCCATGCGCGGAGTTCGCACCAGGCGAGCCGAATGGACGCTGCTCGTCCGATGGACACTACCTCTGTCACGAGTGCAAACATCTCGATCCAGAATCGTGGGTGACGAAGTGAGGCACGAGGCCGACGTGGCAGGCACCGTATGGCACTACGGCGTTCGAGGCGAGACGCATGGGCTTGACCCGGTGGCGTTGCAGATGGGGCCCGCGGAGGCAGCGTTCCTGTGTGCAAGCCTGAACGCGTTCGGAACTACGGTGTCACGATGAGGCACCAGCGCGAGGAGGATACCGATGGCTGAGTCAGAGAGGGTGTCGCGACCTGAATTTTCGGTGGAGGAAGTTCTTCAAATTCTGCGCAATGTCTGCGTCGATGTAGAATGCGGCGCGTGCTGCGAGATCGCGTTCACCGGAATAACGATACACGCACATTCGTGTGGGGCTCAAATTAGCTCAGTGACGCGCCGGGACGAACTGAGGCAGGGTCGCGACGCAGATGCGGGCGACGTGGTTCCGGCGAAGGTCGTTGACCTGCTTCCGTGTCCGTTCTGCGGCGAGGCCGGCGTGAGTCTCAGCATCGACTCGGATATCGAGGCGGTCGTTTGCCACGGCTGCACGGCTTCGGGACCGTCGTTGCTGAAGATGGAGCACGTGAGCGAAGAAGCAATGTACGAGGCTGTCGAGCGAGCGTGGAACGAGCGCTTCATGACTCTCGGAACCGGAGGCTCGAAGTGAGGCATTCTGGCCGATCAATTCTGAATACCTGAGTACGGAGGAATTCATGCGTGCCCCCACCAAATCCGATGCTGAACTCTTAGCCAGAGTGTTAGGAGCCGAGTACGTTTTCATATCTGCCGAATTCAAGAAACTCCCCCTAGGCTGTAAGAACCGTCGCGTAGACGTTGACTATGACCGCTCAGATAGGGGTAAGCCTAGGCTTAGTCTCATTTCAGGGGGTAAGCCTAAGCTTACTTGAAATATGGCCTACTTTTTAGGACTGGTTACACTTCCGTTCTTGTTTTTTCTGACCGTCAAGCTCGGTATTCTGAGGGAATTTACCCAAGGGTATTTAGAAGCTAAGTGTGACCGTAACCGTTGTGTTAAGTGTAACCGATTTTCTAGCTGCGTTGGTCAGTTTTTCGACACGGTAGATAACACGTCAGTCACTTTGTACTACTGCCGATTCTGTAAGCCTAGGCTTAACCCCATACCTTGACATTCACCCGCACATATGAGACACTGTTACTTGACACTCAATATCGGGTGTCGTTGACGGGGATTGTTGACACGCAACGCCCCTTTAGGAGTCAAAGATGCCTGGCGAAATGCTCGTATACGATTCGATTGCACAGTCCAACATCCCTCGCGGTGAAAAGTCAGCCATCCGAAGATGGTTCGAGAAAACTACCGGGCTGACTCATTTCGGTGGCGCGCGAAGTGTCGCACGCGAAACCGGCCTTGCCGTTCGCCAAGCTGGCGAAGGTGGATTGACCGGCCTTGCATTGGGCGCGGCCCATGCCAGTCTGAAAACCGGCCTAGACGTAAAGAAGGTTCCGGTGGATGCTGTTGTGGCCGTTGCTGGTATCGCTACCGGAATTGCCATGGCAGGCGAGGAAATGGCGCACGATGCGCGCAACGTCGGAACGGCCGGCCTTACGGTGTTTGCCTTCCGTAAGGGCTATGACCTAATGGCCGAAAAGAAGCTTCAACGTGGCGAAGCTCCCGGCGGTACATTCGGCCCGGCTCAAAAGAGCAAGATTGCGGGCGAGGACGACGAGGATACGTCGGACGCTGTTGACGTAGGAGAAGATCCTATCGTTGCGGCTGCAAAAAGTCTCTAGAGTAACCAAAGTGGTTACTTTTGAGGGTAAGCCTAGGCTTACTCGCATTCGGCGAGTAAACTTGGGCTTATTCTGTTTCTAGCAAAAGGAAGTACATGAATGCGTATCAACTAGCTATGCGCGATCCGGCTGCCGCGGCAATCTTTGGTTTGATGCCGAACGGTGGAGCGGATTTCGGTAGCGAGTACTCCGGCGCTGAGTCTACCTTCGGGGACGACTTCGGCGACGACATGGGCGACGATTACGGTGCTGAATTCGGCGATGATTACGGAGCCGAGTTTGGAGCCGCACCGAAGCCCACTCCCCAAGCGCTTGCCCACGTTTGGCGCAAGCATAACATGCAGAAGGCTCACACCAATAGGCGTGAACGTCTGCTCGAACCGAACAAGGGTAGCGAAGTGAAGATCGAGAGATACTCTTTCTCGACTTCGCAAGCTCTCGTGCTCGGCGTTGCCAGTGCGTTGGTCATGACCAATCAGCCGGATACTTCGATTCGGCCTCAGAGGGTCACGATGAACGCGCCCAGCCCTGGTTTCGTGACTATCACGGAAATCAAGGTTGCGAACGTCTCGGTGACGGTCGGTGGAGTCGAAGATGCTTTCGGCTACGCTGCCGTTGCTGTTGGCGTTGGGCTCGACATGCCGACCCTTTCGCCTGCGAACCGTGCGACCGTTCTCGGTAACTATACCGGGTTCGTTCCGCCGGGATTCGTTGGTGGTGCCGCGTTCTTGTTCGTGGCAAACTTCAAGGGTCCGGCCAGCATCGTTGCCTAGGGCGAAGTAAGCCTAGGCTTAGTAGCGTTCCATGCAAATTATCTACAATTTGCCGCACGTTTTCAACGGCTCAAGTCACGTTGAAGATGCCTATGCGTTGCGAGCGTTACTAGATTGCTTGGTTCGTTTGAACCTAGCATTCCTCCGAAATCACCCCGTCCAGAACCTCTACCGTTCCGGGGTGATTTACGGAAGAACTACATGGTGGGAGCCGATACCGGCTCTTTACCGTCGGAAGTACGGGGATTGTAAATCCCTTAGCGCTGCGTTGATTGCGGAGTATGTAATCAACGGAATCGAGGCTAAGCCCGTGTTTAGGTTTAACCCTCGTGGCGATGCGAAAGACTTTCACATTCTGGTCCAAACTATGAATGGGTTTGAAGATCCGTCCAAGCGGCTCGGAATGGGGAAGAACGAATGTGCGAAGTTTACGTCCAAAACCCCGCTTAGGTATTAAGCCTAAGCTTAACCAACAACAGAACATCAACACGCAACGCCACTTTAGGAGACGAATATGGCTACAACCCTAATTCAAAACGGTGCTTTTAACGGTGCTCTTGGCGCGATTCTCAGTGGTAGGCCGGACACAAGTGGAACCCCTGCCGATTACGCCGGCCAAGTGAACGCGGCCGACGCTTTCGCAACCCAATTTCTCACGGCAAATGCCGCACTGGCTGTTCCGATGGCTGACGCGGACAATGCCCAGATCGGTGAATTGTGCGAATCAGCCGCTCGCGCGGTCCTTAGTGACCGGTTCGCAACGAGCACGGTCGCAACGGACTATGCTACTCCGGCTGCTGCATCTGCCGCGGCTGCAAAGCAGGGAGCCGCGAAACTGGTCTAGTGTGAGGTAAGCCTAGGCTTAGTAGGTAAGCCTAGGCATACTTTCATTTCCCAAACAAGTGGACGCTACAGGCGTAGCCACTTTAGGAGATAAAGATGCCCCTGCCGTTAATTCCGATTGCTGTTGTTGGTCTTGGTGGTTATGCCTGGTATCGCGCGAAGAAGCGCAAGGGCATGACTCCCGAACGAAAGAAGATTTACGATGCCGCAATGAAATCCCTCAAAGATCCGGCCAAGCTCAATGCGCTTGCCGACGCTTTCGAGAAAGAGGGATTGAAGAACGAGGCGAGCCAGCTTCGGAAGCGTGCCAAGCTTCGTGGAATGCCAGACGGCGTGAAAGCCGCGCGTCGCGACGCATTCAAGAAGTGCATGCAATCGAAAGACCCGAATGCCATTGAGAAATGCGCGAAGGCATTCGAGAAAGAAGGTGCTACGGGAGCGGCTACAAAGCTTAGGCAGTATGCGGCCGGTTTGAGACATGCCGCGTGATTGGGAGGTAGTTGTTAGTAACATCGGAGTGGTTTACGCGGGCCATGAGGAAGATAAAGCTCGGTTTATTTTCCGTGGTTACTGTAAAGACTCCAAAGCTAATTACGGCAAAGCGGCCGGAGAGTCGGTCGCTCTGTTCGCTGACGGAGAAATAAAAGCTGAATATCTTGCCCAGTGAGGGTAAGCCTAGGCTTAGATGGGAAATCGCATTGACCGTGCTAAAGCCTGGGCTAAAGACAACCCCGGTAAATCACTCTTCGTCGCTTGGCTTACTCCTATCATCCCTCCCCCTGGTCCATTTGGAACCGATATGAATCTCAAAGAGGCTAGTAAAGATTTAGTCGAACGTGCTAGACTTGGCGATCAAAACGCCATGGCTACTCTTGTTGAGATTCGCAAAGCGGCACAACAGGGCAACCATAAAGCTATGGCTGCCTTCAGCTTTCTTAAGCAATACATTCAACGCAATCCTCCGGGGTCTAAGCATAGGCTTAGTGCCCCTAATCGCCAGGCAATCGCTCACTTGAAAACGGCGGTAGCGGCGGAAGATGTTGAAATGCTCATTCAGGTACTTCCCACCGTTGGAAAGGACTTGATAGCTTCCAACGGAGCGGCTGTTGTCATGGCTAATGGGCCAAACCTCGATAAGCCTAGGCTTACCCTCATTGCCGAGGCTTTGGGGGAGAAATTCAAGAAGGCATTTATCACGGGGTTTCGGCTCGGGGGAGAAGATGAAGTCAAGGTGTTAGCGCCCAAGGTTCCACCGGAGGAACGGGGCGCTTTGCAAATTGGATGGGCCGTCGGATTGGCGAGGAAGATTCAGGCCGTTAGGATTTCGGGGATTCCGCTGGTGGTTTTGTCTAAGGA
>JBOGOU010000037.1:0-1203 GCA_050748205.1 Pyrinomonadaceae bacterium
GCCCGCGATGGAAAGCGAGGGAGAAGCGGTCGCCGAAGGCGACGAACATCAATAACTCACTGCCTCAAAATCGCGCATACGGCAAAAGCGATCCTCCTCCTCGGACACCGCTTGAGAACCCAGCGACCCACCTCCACACACGTTGCAATTTTCCCATTAACCCCTATATCCTATGCGCTCCTTAGCGTTTACCCGAACCTGCAGCCCGATTCACCTGGGAAAGAATTCTTTCAGCACACGGAACCTCAATAATCATGATTGGTTCACATATATGCGTCTGACGAAGTTGACCTCTAGATCATGAAAAAATGTCCAAACTGTCAGCGCACCTACTCAGATGAATCGTTTAGCTTCTGTCTGGACGATGGCACTTTACTGTCAGCCGCATACGATCCTGACGGGACATTGATAATGACTAGATCCGCGAGCGCAGCAGCGCATACATCGCCTGCGACTGGCAAACGGAAAGGGTCGGATGGAGGAGATTTGAACTTTCGCGCGGGCAGTTCGGACTCAGGACCAATTCCCGTGGACGATCGCGTGGTTGCGATTAGCATTAATCAGCAATTCAAGTACTGCGAGACTGCAGAGGAACTCTATCAATGCACACGAGGCTTGTGGCGCCTAAACAGACATCGAGCGAACAATGCAAAGTATGCCTTCGCGGTTTATCAAGGTGTCGTCAAGGAAGTGTACGAAATTGAAAAATGGCTGCCGGGAACCGAGGAGTCTAGGAACTATTGGGAAAATAGATTGCGAACCCAGGGTAAGAGCATTAGTCCTGCGCAGCTCGACGGCCGCTTTGAGTTTATCGGCAAAGTTGCTCAAGAGTATGTTCGGAAGAAGTATTTCGGCCAGATGCTTCCTGCTCGCCCCAGAGGCAATCCGATTCTCTACTTCAATTGCCGATAAATCCGACCCTCACCGAAAACACCTCTGTCTACCGCGTGGCAGATAAAGACTTAAGCGCATATCAGAATCACCGACGTTGATACAGCAGTAGAGCCCGAGCCCTAGACCGCGACGTTCCCTTTGTTTGATTCGTAAAATGTACTATAAGTTCTCAGATTCCTGCTGGCCGACTAGTCCGAGCCCGCGACCGTATTTCCCGACTTGCTAGTTCTACCCACTTCTGCGAAAGCAGTCTCGTTCACGGAAAGAAACGCACAACACCTCGCCTCATGCTTGATCTGACCCCTGAAC
>JBOGOU010000038.1:0-3406 GCA_050748205.1 Pyrinomonadaceae bacterium
GCTTCGCTGCGCTTCGCCCCCTTCCCGACTTGCGAGTTTAGCCCGACTTGCGAGTTTAGCCCGACCGCGAGTTTAACCCACCTGCGATTTTGCCTTTACAATCCGTTTCACGAACCCTCGAGATGCCGGGTATCGTTTATTGCCAACACTCGAACAAATCCATCGCCGCGTAGGTCAAAGCGGCTAATGCCACAGTTCCTGCTGGCAATCCAAACAGGCTTTAAGTCAGGCGCATCAAGTGCTCCCATGATATGAAGCGCGAGAATGCAGATCGTTCCGGTATGAGTCACGATGGCGATGCGCCCTCCTTTGTGTTGGGCAATTGCCTGGTCGAGTTTTCGTGAGGCACGATCAAGTGTTTGCCGGTAGCTCTCGCCACCGAGAAGAACGTGCTCAAAATCGCGCCGGAGCAAGGCAGCATATTGTTCAGGATGTTGCGCCGCGGCTTCCTCAAACGTCAGTCCTTCCATTACGCCAACGCTTCGTTCGCGAAAAGCATCGGTGACTTGCAATTCAACGCCCGCCAACTTTGCGAGAGGGCTGGCCGTTTCAATTGCTCGCCGGAGGTCGCTCGAATAGATTGCGTTAAACGTTTCGCCAGCCAGTGCTCTGGCCGTCGCGTCAGCTTCTAAGCGTCCTTGCTTTGAAAGCGGCGTGTCGCTATGTCCACCAAAACGACCTTCGGCGTTACCCTCCGATTGGCCGTGGCGAATCAACAGAACGTGAGTGACGACAGGCATGGAGAGGATTTTAGATTGCCAATGTCCTCAATGCCAATTGCCAATTGCCGATTGCCAATTAGACATTTTCCTCCGCCTCTTGCCTGGATTTCGGAAATACTTTAAAGCAACTTGAGATCGTCAGACCTAGGCAATCAGCGATTGTCCAATCGGAATTCGCAAATTGGCAATCGGCAATTGGCAATCGGCAATTGTTCTACGCCGCAAGCGCCTCTGACTTGAGCTTTTCGGCCTGGTAGTGGTTAACGAGGGCCTGAATGAAAGGATCGAGATATCCTTCGATCACCTGATCGAGTTGATGGATCGTGAGGCCGATGCGATGATCTGTGACACGATTTTCTTTGAAATTGTAGGTACGAATCTTTTCTGAGCGATCACCCGAACCAACCATCGAGCGTCGCTCGCTGGCAACTGCGTCGTGTTGTTTCTGTTCTTCAAGTTCCTGCAGTCGCGCCCGCAAGACCCGCATCGCTTTTTCGCGGTTCTTTATCTGAGACTTTTCGTCTTGCATGGAAACTACCACATTAGTTGGAAGGTGTGTGATTCTCACTGCCGAGTAGGTTGTGTTGACTGACTGGCCACCCGGCCCCGACGAGCAGAAGGTGTCTATGCGCAGATCCTTGGGGTCAATTTTGACATCCACCTCTTCAGCTTCCGGCAGCACAGCAACAGTAATAGCGGATGTGTGAATGCGGCCGCTGGCTTCAGTCTGCGGTACTCGCTGAACGCGATGAACGCCGGACTCGTGCTTGAGTTTGGAATAGACCTTGTCCCCTTCGATCAAAGCGATGGCTTCCTTCACGCCGCCTATACCGGATTCAGAAGCGTCGAGAATCTCAAAGCGCCAGCCCTGTCTTTCCGCATAACGTTGATACATTCTGACCATCTCAGCGGCAAATAGCGTCGCTTCGTCGCCGCCCGTACCAGCGCGAATCTCGACGATGACATTCTTCTCATCGTTGGGATCGGAAGGAATCAGGAGCAGCTTCAAGTCGTTCTCAGTCTTTTCCAGCTTTTGCTGCAGGGATTCAACCTCCAGGCGTGCCATTTCGCGCATCTCTTCATCGTCAGCCGTCTCCAGAAGTTCGCGCGCGCCGGTCAATTCTTGCTTGAGCGTTTTCCAAGTCCGATACTTTTCAACAATCTCACCCAGACTGCGGTGTTGCTTCGCAGCCTTGGTGTATGCAGCCTGGTTGGCGAGCAACTCAGGTGAAGAAAGCTCGTTGGTAAGCTCCTCGTATCGTGTTTCTATTTGTTCTAGTCGGTCTAACATATTCCGAAACCTTTGTAGGGCGTACCTCCGTGTGCGCCACGGCGTTCCAATGCGGGTCCCAATCGAGGAAGGGGCGGACACGGAGTTCCGCCCCTACAAATCTTTTCACGAGAGCGGTTCCAATGCTACGTCTCCGTGCTTTGGCTCGAGCTTGAGGGATTCTTTCAAAGCCTCGATGGCCACCTCGAGCTGCTGGTCGTCAGGCTCCTGAGTAGTAATGTTCTGCAGCCACACACCCGGACGAGTGATTAACTTAAACACCCAGCCACTCTCTTTTTTCGCGGAGAGACGAATGATTTCATAAGAAATCCCGGCAACGAGCGGCACGAGCGCCAGGCGCACCAAAAAATTGTAGAGTAACGAATCAAATTTGATTACGGAAAACAGCACGATGGAAACCAACATTACCACCATCAGAAAGCTGGTACCGCAGCGCGGATGCTGTCGCGGTTGGGGCCGAGCATTTTCCACAGTCAACGGCAAACCTGCTTCCCAGGTGAAGACCGTCTTGTGTTCTGCGCCGTGATACTCAAAGACTCGCCTGATATCTTTCAATAGCGAAAAGCTAAAAATCATGATCAGGAAAAACGTCATGCGAATCAAGCCGTCAATCAGGTTAAACGAGATGGAAGGGCGAACCGGATGAAGATACGCTTTAACCGAGTGCCAGGTGTCTACATACCAAGCCTCCTTGGCTGGGGGTGGACCTGAGAGCGATGTATTCGCTGGCTGCGATTGTGAGGTGGACTTGCTCTCAATCCCGGGTGAAGGCGCCCAACCACTGGCGATAAATAGCGCATTTGTCAACAGCAGTGGCGCAGCAACAAAAAGGAGTATGTTAAACACGATGGCAAAGACGATTGAGCTCGCGGCGGCGGCCGTGCCACCTTTCTTCAATTCATCCTTTGCTCGCCTTTGAGTAGGTATGGGAAACAACCCTGGAACGGCACCCGTCACGCCTGCGAAATCGCCTTCGCCCTCAATGACTGCGGGAGTAAGCGCGACCTTGACCTCTTTCGCCTCGCTTTCCTCAGCGTCCGCGAATGCTTCGTTCGCGGAATAGTTTAAGGCTTTGATTCCCAGTCCCATCGATTGCACCAACACAGCCCCGCCTCGCAATACAGGTAGCTTTAGCAAAGGAAACTTGTCGCTCCACTTAGGCAGACGCGCTGCTATGTTAACGATGGTGCCGTCTGCTTTGCGCACGGCGACTGCGTAGGCGTTTGGAGTTCGCATCATTACGCCTTCGATAACGGCTTGGCCGCCGACAATCAAGTCTCTTTCGTTTGTACTCACGTTAACTCCCTCGCGAACAGTTGTCGGGTGCCGGGTGCCAGGTGTCGGGTGCCGGTGCTGGGTGCCGGGTGCCGGGTGCCGGGTGTCAGGTGCCGGG
>JBOGOU010000039.1:0-26461 GCA_050748205.1 Pyrinomonadaceae bacterium
GACCTGGTTAATGTCGAGCCTGGCACTGCCGGCTACGATCTGCTCGGAGTCTTCATTGGCTCTGAAGGTACGTTTGGCATCGCTACGGAAGCGACGTTACGACTGGTGCCGGTTCCTCCGGCGGTACGAACTCTCCTGGCCGAGTTTGAAGACGTAAATGACGCGAGCCACGCTGTTTCAGCAATTATCGCCGCGGGGGTGATGCCCGCGGGGCTGGAGATGATGGATGGTGAGATCATTCGCGCAGTCGAGGCCAGTATTTTTGCCGCCGGTCTTTCACTTGATATCGGCGCCGCACTCTTGATCGAGCTTGATGGACTTGATGCGGGAATTGATGACGAAGCAGAACGCGTCAAGAGTATTTGTCTCAACTACGGGGCCCGTACGTGTCGCCTCGCGCGCGACGAAGCTGAACGAAAAAAACTCTGGGCAGCGCGCAAGGGCGCTTTTGGCGCCGTCGGTCGAATCGCACCCGATTCTATGATCCAGGACGCTGTGGTTCCCCGTTCTCGCCTGCCGGAAGTGCTGAGTGACGCTTATCGCATTTCGGCGAAGTATCAACTGCGCCTCGCAAACGTCTTTCATGCCGGAGACGGCAATCTTCATCCTTTGATCTGTTTTGACTCACGCTCGACGGACGATGTGAGACGCGTGAAAGAAGCGGGACGCGAGTTGATGGAAATCTGCGTGCGCGCCGGCGGCAGTATTACCGGCGAACACGGCGTTGGCCTGGACAAGCGAGAATACCTTCCACTGATCTTTTCTGATGACGACATGGAAACGATGTTGCGCGTGCGGCGAGCTTTCGATCCCAGTGGCCTCTGTAATCCTGGAAAGATCATTCCCATGTTGCGTGGATGTGGTGAAGCGCGAGCGGTGGCAATGCGCGAAGATGACGTGAGACGCGGAGAAGGGGGAACGCGGAGACACAGCGATGAGGAGGACTTGAACTCTGACGGTAGCCTTCGCGAACGAAGTATTGAAGCCAGATTCTCACTGGGACCGCGGGCGTCTCGCCCGCTTCAGCGAGGCGGAGCCTCGCTGAAGGATTCCCAAGTTGACGCGACGGAAAGGCACAACCTTTCCGGACGGGAGGGCGACGTAGCCGCGGACCTTGGCAGGCGACCTTTCGATCCAGACGGTGCCGCAAAGCAGTTGTCTGCCATTGTCGGCGATGCAAATATCTCCGCGTCCCCGCGTCTCCCCGTCTCCGCGTCCTTTTCCATCGCACCCGGCTCTATCGAAGAAGTCTGTGAGGTCATGAAACTCGCACACCGCGAGGGTTGGAGTGTTGTGCCGGCGGGAGCCGCGACCTGGTTAGATGTTGGTAATCCTCTTCGAGCGGCGCATCTCATTATTAGCACGGGACGGTTGAGCCAGATTCTCGACCATGAGCCTGCGGATTTAGTCGCAAGCGCGCAGGCAGGTGTCACGCTGGACACGTTCAACCAGACGTTGACTCGCGGTCGACAATGGCTACCGCTCGATCCACCCGACGATGGCCGCGCTACGATTGGCGGCGTTGTGGCCACTGGTCTGAGCGGTCCGCAAAGACATGGTTACGGCGCGCCGAGGAACTTTGTAATTGGAATGAAAGTTGTGCTGGCTGATGGGAAGTCGGTTAAGGCTGGAGGCAGGGTCGTCAAGAACGTGGCCGGCTATGATCTTTGCAAACTTTTCACCGGCAGCTATGGCACGCTGGGCTTGATTACTGAGTTAACATTCAAGCTGCGACCATTGCCTGCAAAGGAGTGTACGGTTCTCGCCACCGGGCCTCGGAACGCTGTGCTCAATGCTGCCCAGTCAATTCACAAAGCGAGTTTGTTCCCGGCTGCCCAGGAATTGCTTTCGACGGAAATGGCGCGGTGCATAGACGTGGAGATCTCGCCCGGCGATGTTCTAATGCTTAGTAGATTTGCAGGCATTGAGAAGACCGTTCTTTACCAGGTCGAAACAACGACTACGCTTCTTCGCGGTACGGCAGGGATTTCCGACATTGACATTGCAACGGAGTTCGAGGCTCAGTCGCTGTGGCACAAGCTCGCCGCCGCGCCGATAAATGTCGAGCGAAAACTCAGTTGGCGTGCAACCATCAACCCTGCAGGGCTCGGTGAGTTTCTAAATTTTGTCGAGGGTACGTATCGGACCTCGTCTTCATCATTGCTCTGGCAGGCGGGAGTTGCCGACGGCCGGATGCTGGTTATCGACTGCAGGTCCCAGGAAACACAGCAGCACATTCAAGTGGTAAGAAGCCTGCGCGCGATGGCAGAATCGATGGGCGGGTTGCTGACAATTGAGAGCGCTCCCAGCGAATTCAAAAACGAAATCGATTCCTGGGGCGACCTTGGTTCGTCCACGAACTTGATGAAACGAGTGAAGGAACAACTCGATCCATGTGGGTTGCTCTCACCCGGACGATTTTGACGCCGGAGTTTTGCCCTACAAGAACAAGAAACGAGTATGATTATATCCATGAGAAGCAAATCAAGCCGATTATTACATCTGATTGTAACTGCTTGTTTGGTTGCAACATTCATTACGACTCCTGGTTCGCGGTTCTTCCCAGAAGGATCGGCGTTCACCGCTACAGCCGCCTCTCGAGAACCCGTCCGTGCCAGACATGGCATGGTCGCCTCGACAAGCCAAATCGCTTCGCAGGTTGGCGTAGAGGTGATGAAGCGTGGCGGGAATGCGATTGACGCAGCGATCGCTGTCGCCTTCGCTCTGGCGGTCACCTATCCCGCAGCCGGCAACCTCGGCGGTGGCGGTTTCATGATGATTCGGCTGCGCAACGGAAAGACAACTGCGATCGACTATCGCGAGATGGCTCCGGCCGGCGCCAACCGCAACATATATCTGGATAAGGATGGCAATCTGATTAAAGGAGAAGGATCATCGACCGTTGGGTACCGCGCATCGGGAGTGCCTGGCACTGTTGCCGGAATGGAGTTAGCACTGAAGAGATACGGTTCCGGCAAGCTGAGCTGGTCTCAACTCCTTGAGCCTGCCCGGCGACTCGCGGCCGGCGGCTTCCCCATGGGCTACCAACTTGCGCGCTCTCTGCGGGGCAACGAGTATCTCTCACAGTACCCGGAAACGCGCCGAATATTTCTCCGAAACGGCAACTTTTATGACGAGGGTGAAGCGTTTCGCCAACCCGAATTGGCTGCTACTTTCGCGCGCCTGCAGAGGTTCGGACCCAAAGACTTCTATCAAGGACACACGGCAAAGTTGATAGTCGACGACATGAAGCGACACAACGGGCTGATCACGATGGCGGATATGAACGCCTACGTTGCCAAGGAACGCGAGCCGCTGCGCGGGACATACAGAGGTTACGAAGTAATTTCCATGCCTCCTCCTTCTTCCGGCGGCGCGGTACTGCTGGAGATGCTTAACATTCTGGAAGGGTTTGACCTCACCAAACACGATTGGGCGTCGTCTGAGAGGCAGCACCTCACCGTCGAAGCAATGCGCAGGGCATTTGCCGATCGTGCGGAGTACATGGGTGATGCGGATTTTGTAAAAGTGCCGGTGACCGGATTGATCGATAAGGGCTATGCAGACAATCTGCGCAAGACCATACGGCTCGACCGCGCGTCTTCGAGCCAGGAAGTGAGCGCCGGCCGGCCTTACGGTTATGAATCTGAAGAAACAACGCACTTCACAGTGGTTGACGCACAGGGTAATGCCGTCGCAAACACTTACACTCTGAACGACTCGTTTGGCTCGGGAGTTGTGGCCAAGGGAACGGGTATAGTTTTGAACAATGAGATGGACGATTTTGCCGCCAAGCCGGGAACGCCGAATCTTTATGGCTTGATCCAGGGTGAGCGGAACGCAGTGGCGCCGCGTAAGCGCCCACTCTCAGCAATGACGCCGACCTTCGTGCTGCGGAAGGATGGAAGTTTGTGGTTTACCGTGGGTACGCCAGGCGGGCCGACGATTATTAATACGGTGTTGCAGGTAATTACAAACGTGATCGACTACGGTATGAATATTCAGCAGGCGATCGACGCGCCGCGCATTCATCACCAGTGGCTGCCTGATGAAATCGTGTGGGAGCCCTATGGGTTGTCCGGAGATACGCAACGCGCTCTTACGAATCGCCGGCATAAGCTGGTTGCCAAACCTCGCTACCTTGGCGATGCCCAGGGAATCATGATCGAAGAGAAAACAGGCGTGCGCCTGGGCGCCACTGACCCGCGCCGAAGCGACGGGCTGGCTGTAGGGTATTAGTCAGACGAGGATGATTGGTGGTGCAACAGTCAAACAACAGGAACCTGCTGCGACTACAATCTGGTCAGCTCACGAACATAGCTTGGGGCGTGGTAATTGCAGCAATACTGATCGGAATTCTTGTTTTAGCCTACAAGGCAAGCCGTAGAGTCAAATCCTCCTGAATACGAAGGCCGTATAGTCGATAAATGGGCAGGCTATAATCATTCGGAGCTCGGCTCGTCACCTTATTTCAGGCTTCTCGTAGAAGTCGATAGTGGCAGGCGGTTGACTGTATCGGTCGATCAAGAAACCTATGGGCATGCAAAGGTTCGAATGCGGATACGGAGGAGCCGGTCAGGATTTTGAGCTGCTTAACGGACCCCAATCGCGCTGGCGGTCGGATATTGAGAAGAGTGGGCACTTGCCGAGTTGAGAGGTTTTTACGGCTGTTCGAATAATTGATCAGCAGGCAATCGAGCAGACTTGAAGGAGACTGTTCTTATGAACCGACTACTGGTCGCCATACTTTGTGCCATTGCGTTGTCGAGTTTCGCCCCCAGCATGGCGGCAGATCACAACTCCTATCAACAAACCTCGCAAGAGCAAAAGGACCCCAAAAGTTACGACGCGTATGTCGGGCAGTATGAGGTTAACAAAGACTTCATTCTGACAATCACAAACGAAAAGGGTAAGCTGATGGGGCAGCCGACCGGGGATGAGAAGGTCGAATTCAAAGCTGAAAAGGAACCCGAACAATTCTTTTCATCGGAGGTCAACGCGCGTCTCAAATTCGTAAGAAATGAGAAAGACGAAATCGTCGGTGTCATCGTAACGCTTGACGGCAAGGATTTTCATGCCAGGAAGATCAAATAGAATCGGCCGGGCCCGCGCGACTCGGGTCAGATTTAGAGCACCACTGCTGACTAGTCCCCATTGAGTCTTCAACTCACAACTAAACTTGCAGCCGAGGAGCAGAAGCTTATCGCCTGCGTGCACTGCGGGCTTTGCCTGGAGGCTTGTCCAACTTACGTTCTGACTGGCGATGAGAACGACAGTCCTCGAGGCCGCATCTACTTAATGCGTGCGGTTGAGGAAGGCAAGCTCTCAGTGGATTCTTCTTCATTTAGGGTCCACATCGACCGTTGTCTCGGCTGCCGCGCGTGCGAGCCGGTCTGCCCCGCCGGTGTTGAATACGGGCAGCTGCTGGAAGCCAGCCGCGCAGAGTTGTTCGCGACCGGCGTGAAGCGAGGTTTGAGCTATCGCGTGTTGCGTCTGGCACTGCGACTCGTGTGGTTGCACCCTGCGCGTTTGAAGTTTGCTTTCGCGACCGCCCGCTCGTTCCGAAACTCCGGCCTCTCAAAGGCGCTTTTAAAGTCAAGAATCCCCAAGCTTATCTCGCGTCGCTTTGAATTTGCCCTCACTCTTCTCGACAGCTCTTCTCCAGTGTTACCTAATGTTCACCGGAAGGCAGCTGTCGAGGGACCGGCTTCCTCTAAACCTGCCCAGGGCCGAGCACTGCTCTTTAGAGGGTGCGTAGGCGAAGGACTCTTCGGGCATATAAATGAAGCCACTATCAGGGTTCTAAAGGCTAACGGATTTGACGTGACTGCTCCGCCGGCGCAGGTTTGCTGTGGTGCCTTGCACGCCCACGCTGGGGATCTCGAAGGCGCTCGAATCCTGGCACGGCGCAACATTGTAGCCTTTGATGGTCCAGAGAAAACGCCGATCGTCACCAACGCCGGCGGGTGCGGAGCGATGCTGGCTACTTACGATCACTTGCTGGCGGAGGATGATCTGTTTCGCGAGCGCGCTCGCGATTTCAGCGCGCGGATTCGCGATGTGAGCCAGCAGTTGGAGCATGCACAGATAAAACGAGGCGCCGAACTGGACGCAGAGCCGGTCACCTACGATGCGTCGTGCCATCTGCTAAACGGACAGCATGTTGGTGAAGCGCCCTTACGACTCTTGCGGGCGATTCCTAATCTCAGATTTATTCCGCTCGAAGGAGCGGAGAGGTGTTGCGGTGCAGCGGGCGTTTACAACATGCTCGAACCGAACATGTCTCAGGGCGTCTTGCAGGACAAGCTACTCCACATACAGGATACGGGTGCAGAGATGCTAACGACCGGAAATGCAGGGTGCCAAATGCAGATCGGCGGAGGAGCCAGACTCAAAGGACTGAACTTGCGAGTATGTCATCCAGTGGAACTGCTGGATGAATCGTATGCCAGAGGCGGGCTATACGGAGAAGACGGTGATTAGTATCAACAAGAAGAGTATCAACTACATAACCCTGGCCATCTTCGCTCCGCTTCTAATTCTGGTTGGCGTGGCCGGATTTCTCATTCCTCCGCAGCTAAGTCTTACCAGCGGAGCGCCGGCCTACAACGTGTTTCACATCTTCTTCGGAGTCGTAGGCCTCGCCATGCTTTGGTCCAGGAATGAGTTACTAATAAGCTTCTTTAACCTGGGATTCGGGTTAATTGATATTTATCAGGCCGTCGCAAGTTATCTGCAACTTCCTCCCAAACAGTATTTTCTCTGGACCGGGGTTGATGATATTTTGCACATCGTCATAGGGCTCTTGCTCGTCATGATAGGGGCCTATGGCCTTGTTAGGTCCCGGCAAGTCTAATGACTGAGGACTCCGCGTACTTCGATTTTCCATTTTTAATTTGTCATTTTTCATTTGACATTTGACGGAGCTGGGCCAACGACAGTGAGGAACAAACAGTACGCCTGTCGATCATACACGATTAGCGAACGGAGTTCCTCATTAGCTCTTAAATGACCGAATGACAAATGGAAAATGAGAAATGGAAAATGAGTTTTTGGTCTTATAGATCAACCACAGGAGATAGTCATGAATGCCCCCGCACACGCAATTCCAAAAACACCGGCGGTGGATCTTGCCGCGCTGCGCCGAATGAGTTTCAGCGAACTGGAAACACTCTATCGTTCTGCGAAAAGACCATCCGCAATCCCGGATCTCGACGGACACGCTAAGGGCGCGATGCTGGCCTGGCGTTCGCCGCGGCGGGGTCCTCTGGCCTGGCTGCTGCGGACCTTCGGAGAGTCGTCAGCCTTTCCCTGGGAGGGCAAATCATTCCAGAGCCAAAGCAACGATCGAGGCGAAGGGATCAACAGGATTAACCTGCTGCGAAAAATGCGTTGGTTTCCTTTCGGCACACGTTTCGATGCTTCGTTTTTGGATGGCGAACCTACTTTCGTCCTTGACTATGCCCGTCCCGGCAATCCACCGTTCATCCGGCAGATCGTAGATGAAGTGCGCGAAGTGAGCCCCGGCCTGTACATGGGGCCAGCCGCGCTCAACGTCGGCGGCAAGCCTCGACTCATATTGTTTTTCGCCGTTTCGCACCAATAGTTTCTTCCTAACGGACATGCGGTTGAGGAAACTGAAACCAGGACACCTTCTAACAGTTCTGTTGCTAACCTTCGTTGGTCCAAGCGGGCTGTGGGCCCAAGGCACCAAGGACCGAAGCCAGAACCCTCAACAAGGGCGAGCATTCTACGAAGCTGCGCAAAAGTTTGAGCAGGATGGAAATTGGGTTGCGGCGGAAAAAGAGTGGCGAGCATGGCTCGCGCTTGCCGCCAACGACGCGCGGGCATGGACGAACCTGGGCGTTGCGTTGAATCGTCAGGCCAGGATCAACGAGGCAATCGAAGCCTGGCATCGGGCCATCTCTATCGATCCAAAACTGAGCGGGGCCCACCTCAATCTTGGGCTCACCCTCGTCAAAACGGAAAAATACGGCGACGCTGTTTCACCACTTCGCCGAGCGCTTACATATGAGCCGGAGAATGAAGGAGCCCGGCGCGCGCTCGTGGTTGCCCTGGTTGGTAGTGAACAGTTTCGCGAGGCTAGTCGCGAAATTGCTCAACTGCTTACGCGTGCTCCGCGTGATGCCGCCTTACTTGAGCTGGCTGCGCAAAGTTTCATGCGCCAACGGCGATACCCTGAAGCCGCAACGGTCTTGCGCCGGCGTCTTGATCTTCCCGGTGAAACCAACCATCTGTGGGCACAATATGGCGACGCTCTCGATGGGGCGAGCCGCACACCGGAAGCAGCCGAGGCTTATCGCAAAGCCGTAGAACTCGACCCCGCGTCAACGCTGGTTCGTTACGGCCTCGGTTATCTCTATTGGAAGCTTGTTCGCTACGACGATGCGGAACGTGAGCTGACTGAAGTATTGCGGCGCGATCCAAGCGACGCGCGCGCCGCCTTCACACTTGGCGATCTATACTTAACAAAAGGCGACGCGCGGCGTTCGCTACCGATGCTGGAGGCAGCCGTAGCTGCATACCCGGCAGAGTTTGATACGAGGTTTGCCCTCGGTCGCGCACTGGTGCTAACCGGAAACGTACAACGCGGAATCGAGGAATTGCGGGCCGCAGTGAAGATTGATGAATCGATTGCCGATGGCCATTTTCAGCTTGGCAGGGCGCTGCTGCGGGCAGGCACTCAGGCAGAAGGCAAGCAGGAGCTGGAAAAAGCGCGAGCACTGCAGGCAAAACGACGAGCGGGTGAAGCCGAGCGATTTCGGAAGAAGCTTCCCTTATAGGAGTAGTTCACGCAAAGACGCAAAGGGGCAAAGACGCAAAGAGGAAGACGTATTAGACTTTGCGTCTTTGCCCCTTTGCGTCTTTGCGTGAAATTCTTGTTCCCGAAAACAAGATTCTGCATTCTTGTTTCACAGTTGAGTGGTTTTGTAACTTGAGCGGGGGCGCGCTGCGCTTTGCCCCCTTCCCAACCTGTAGATTTGCTGAGCTTGAAGCGTGCTTTGAGGGCCGGCGTCCCTTGAGGGCCGTTACGATTGGAATGCCACGCGGCCGCGCATCAGAGTCAGCCGCACATGTCCGGAATCATCAATCGCAACCAGGTCGGCGCGCTTCCCTTCCTCGAGTGAACCACAGTCGTCATCGATCCGGAGCAACCGCGCAGGATTCGTGGCAGTCATTCGCGCCATGTCAGTCTCAGACGCGCCGAGCGATCTCATCATCCTTGCCGCATCGAGCATTGTAATTACCGACCCAGCTATGCTCCCGCGTGCATTGCGCGTGCGCCCGTTTTTAACCTCGATGGTCTCTCCCCAGATCTTATATTCACCGTCACCCTTCCCGGCTGCGGCGATTGCGTCGCTGATCAACGTTAATCGATCGCTGGTCTTTAATTTAACAAGAAGACGGAGCACTGTTGGATCCAGATGTATTCCATCGGCAATCACATCACACGAAACGTCGTCGCGTGAAAGCCCCCAACCGACGGGCCCTGGCGAACGATGATGCAGCGGCGCCATGGCGTTCATAAAATGGGTTAAATGGTGCGCCCCGGCTTGAAAAGCACGATCGAGCACCTCGATATTCGCGCGAGTATGGCCGATAGAAATAACCCATCCTCGCTTGTTAAGCTCCTGAACCAAATCGATGCCTCCCTCAATCTCGGGCGCGAGAGTCATCATTTTCACCGCGCTACCGGAATCGGGAACCGGCAGCGCATCCAGATCAGTCATGGATAAAAAGGTTCGGAAGTGGTCGGATCGCAGCGCCCCGCATTGAGCAGTGTTAACAAACGGCCCTTCGTAGTGCACACCGAGCACCCGGGCGCCTTTGGACTCACCTGGCTCCGCTAACAATTTCTCAATCGAGCTCACCGCGTTTTCATAGTGCTCACGTGCCGCGGGCACGAGCGTAGGCAGCCACGCAGTTACACCCTTGGTAGCGAGAAACTCGGAAACGCGAGTGAGTTCCTGCCAGGTTGCGTCCATCGTGTCGACGCCTACGGCACCATGAATGTGCACGTCGATAAAACCCGGAAACAACGTCAGCCCTGCTAGATCGTGCTCCTCGGCAGCGCCAGCCGAAAGCGACTCAGTCGCCGCGGAGATACGCTGGATGCGACCACGTTCAACAAGCACGCTTCCGCCCTCGGCCACGCCATCAGGCAGCACGAGACGCGCGTTTCGCAAAATCATAGAAGACTGCTTCGAATTAATTTCATTCATAACTCGAGCCTCGCCGTTACTGGATTAAACCACACACCGCCAAACGCACGTATGCCCGCGAAGCCGTTGAGGTTCCGCGGGCATACCCGTCAAGGTGAGTCATCCCAGCGCTAGAACGAGAGCTTCGCGCCGAACTGGAACTCGCGCGGCAGGCGAGTTCCCGAGGGTCTGCCAAACGTCAAGGAGTTGGCGGCCAATACGGTCCCAACACCCGTGAACTGTGTGTGGTTGAAGACATTGAAAGCCTCGGCGCGCAGTTGCAGCCGCACGTCCTGCTCCTTGTCGAAATAGATGTTCTTTGTCAAGGTCAGGTTCGTCTGGTTGCGTCCGAACAGACGTGCAAAAGCCCGCGGTGCATTGCCGTACGTGCCCGCAGGCGGCGCGGCAAAAGCGCCCGGGTCGAAGATGAAAGGCAGTCCCGTCGCGGGGTCGATCGTTCCCGCGAGGCCACCGTTCGGGTCAGAGACGACGTTCGGATAGAACCCGGCAACGGCCGAGGCGGGAAATGTGGCCGCATTGGCCACCCTCGCTACCGGCTGTCCCGACGTGACGTCGGTGATGCCGGCAATCTGCCAGCCGCCGAGGAGCGCGCGCTTGAAGCCGTTCGAGTCCTTAGTGAAGAACGGAATCTCGTAGACATAACTGGACGAGAAGATGTGCGGCCGAGAAGTGCGAGCCTCAGCGTACTCAGCGCGGAGGTTGAGCGGGTTCTGCGGAATGTCAACCGCGTCACGGTCGTTTGTCGCGTCTGTCAGAGTCTTACTGAAGGTGTAACTTGTCGTCAGACTGAATCCTTTGCCGAAGCGATAACTAAAGTACGAGAGCATCCCGTGGTAACGAGATTTCGCACTCGTTTCGCGCCACGTAATCGTGCTATACCCCAGGAAAGGCCGCACCGTGTTGGCATTAGCGAGCCCGACGCGGTTCACATCGGCCACCTGCGGGTAGTTGATGTTGAGTGGACGAATCAGGAAATCGCCCTTCGTGCCCACATACGAGAGTTCCACAACCGCGTTGCGAAAGATCTCGCGCTGCACGCCCAATGACCATTGCTGAATCTCCGGCGTCTTAAAGTCGGGCGCGCTGGCGATCAGGGCGCGGATGGGGAGGTTACCCAGCGCACCGCCGCTCGGGTTACTGAAGGACACGCCCGAGCCGCTGAACACGGCAGAGCTGTTGAACGGCGGGTTCACGAATGCGTTCTGCTCGAAGATGCCGACGAGCGGTTGGTCGTAATAGAGGCCGTAGCCACCGCGAACGATAGTCTTTCCCTCCTTGAAGGGATCCCAGGCAAAGCCAACGCGCGGGCTGAAGTTGTTCTTGTCGGCGGGGTAGATGAAGTTTCCGAAGCGCGAGTTGTTGCCGGCACGAGCGATGCCGTTCAGTTCGTTGCCGGTGCCGCGTATCAGAGACGTGCAGGCGGCGTTGAAGCAGGTCGGCGCCGCGGCGCGACTGTAAAGCGTCGGGTCGAAGGATGTGAGCACGTTGTTCACGTCGGTAACAGGCACGAAGTACTGGTAGCGAACGCCAAAATCCAAGGTCAGATTGGGGCGAAATCTCCATGTGTCTTGCGCAAAGAACTCGCGGCGACCGAAGCGAAGGTTCACAGTCACGTCACGCTCGTCTTCTGTATAGCTGTCGGCACGCCCCGTTAGGAAGTCGGCAAATGCTATACCGGTCTGCGTCAGACTGATCGATCCCGAACTGCCACGGGAGCGGGTGCCGGCGAAGGAAAAGATACCCTGCGTAGCGTTGTTGGCATTCTCGTCCTTTTTCTCGAACGAGATTTCACCGCCGAACTTCCAAGTGTGGTTGCCTCTAACCCACGTGGCGACATCGCGTGCAACCTGGTTCTTATAGACGATGTTGAAGCCCTGCAGGGTGGTGATGTTGGCGATGGCACTGGTAAATGATATGCGCGGGATAACCTCAGCGTTGTTCTCGGCGAAGACTTCCGGAATGGAGGACACGCCGGGAAAATCGGACTTGTGGCTACGACCGACTACGGCGGAACCGATGAGGTTGGACGAGAAGTTGTAGGTCGCCTCATTAACAAAGTTCGGCGAGAGGATGCTCGTCAGCGAGAGGGCAAACGTCTGGCCGGGAATACGCGTGTCAGTAGTCGTAACATTCGGCAGATTGGTGTTGGCGAACAAGCCGCCCGGCTCCTGGGTCAGATTCAGGTCGTGTGTGTAACGCCCGAATAGGCGATGAGTGTTGTTAAAGTTGTGATCAATGCGGATTGTCTCCTGGCGTGTCTTGAGTGCATTGATCGGGGAGAAGGTGAACAGGTTCGTGCCGCTGTTGGGCAGTGGATAAGCCCCCAAGAGCGAGATGGCGCGCGCGTCGAAGTCCGCCGAGGGAAGGATATTTCCAGTGTACGCGCGACCGTCCGCGAAACGAAAGATCATGCCGGCGCGGGCCTGAACGGTAGCGCCGTTTGTATCGGTGACGAACAGAGGCGTAGTTGTGCAAGTTCCAACGCCGGGAGTCGTGCAGCTACCAGGCGTCGCTGCGCTTGTCCGAAAAAGCGGCAACCCGAGCGCTGACGAGAAGTCGCCACTGCGCTCAGCGAGGCTCGGCACTGTGGCCGTTGCCTCAGTGATGCCGCGCGTAACTCGGCGTTGCTCATGAGAGAGGAAGAAGAAAGTCTTTTCGCGGCCGATCCAATAGCCGTCGCCGCCCTCGCCGAAGATCGGGATTACGACAGGGCCACTTAACGTGCCGCCGAAATTGTGATAGCGCAAGCGTGGAGTCGGAGCGAGTGGCTCGCCGCGCGCGTTCCGGCCGCGGCGGTTGTTGAAAAAAGTGTTGGCGTTGAAGCGGTCGTTGCGCGCGAAGTCGTAGATCGAACCATGGAAGTCGTTGCCGCCGCTCTTGGTAACCAGGGTCACGGTGCCGCCGCCCGAGCGGCCGACCTCTGCCGTATAGTTGGAGCTCAGCACCTTGAACTCCTTGATCGAGTCGATGGTTGGCGTTGAGAGCAGTGTGATATTAGAGCCAACGTCGGTGTTCGACACTCCATCGACGAAGACGTTAACGGCGTTGCGCCGCATACCGTTGATCGAAACGTCAAATCGGTTCGCCAGTCCGAACCCCGTTTCGTCGTCGAGGCTGGAACTGACGCCGGGAGTGAGTTCGAGCAGCTTCGTAAAGTCACGATTCTGGAGCGGTATCTCCAAAACCTGCGTGCTGGAAATGAGCGTTTGCCCTGTCGGGGTGTCCTGCACGACGTTCTGATCGCTCGAGACGGTGACTAATTCGGACACGTTGCCCGCCTCCATCACGACGTTGATGAGACGACGATCCTTTGCGTTCAGCACCACGTCGGTCTGCACGTAACGCTTGAAGTTCGTCTGCTCGACGCTGAAGCTATAAGTACCGGGCGCCAGCGGGGTGATGACATAATGGCCATCCTCGCTAGTCAGCACCCGCCGCTCAATATTAGTGTCTTTGTTCGTGACAATAACTATAGCGTTTTGGATAACACCGCCAGTAGAGTCGATCACCTGGCCGGTGATGGCCGCCGCGGTCTCCTCCTGGCCGAAAGTTACGGCACTCAGGCCAAAGCACAAAGCCAATGCCGCGAACATGAGTAACAGTCTGATTCCGAAATGGCGTTTCATGGGGAATGTCCTTTTCATTTGGGGAAGTGTGGGCTCCAAGTGTTTATCACGAGAGCAATTTGGCTGGTGTCCTTGGGAGGATCCCAACTCTCGAATTTGGCAAACCAAGTATGATGGATAGCCTGCGGTGCGCCTCAGGAAACGTTGAATTTATACACCCGTCTGGTTTGCTTAACAAGACCAAAAAAACCAATTTTACCAATCTAGCCAGCGTTCGGTAATTCTGCAAAGTCACGGCTAATTCGCGGCAGCCATCTTGTCAAACGCAGCGCGTCGCACTCGCTCCAGATAATCCCCAGTCGGATTTAGCTCGCTTGTGCGAGTGGTAAAGTCGTACGAGAACAGGATTATCCCTTCCGACCCGAGCTGCCGCGCCACATTGATCTTTTCCACAGTCGACTCGACCGGAATGCGGTACGCCCCGATGCCGGCCCAGACCTTACGACCTGCCGCATGGGCGGTGGTCGTTGCGATTTCGATCTGTTTCTGAAAGACCGCGGTATCTGTCGAATAGGCCATCGGACATGCGACGTCGAGAATCCCCAGCGAAAGCCAGCGCCGCCAATCCTGAAATCTACGTGTGTAAGCGTTTTCATCGTTTGCGAAAACCGCGGCAGAAACCGTTGTTTGTGGTTTCCGTTGCTTCACAGCTCGATAGATCCGTTCGACGAGGCTGGTAATCTGCTCGCGCTGAAAATCGCCAAACTTGCCGGGGTGCATCTCGGCCGCAGCCAGCGGGTTTTCCTTTAACGCCTGCTTGAGCAAACGCAGCTCCGCTACGGAGAGTGTTGGTTGAAGCCACTTGCGAAACCCATCCAATGACGTTCGGCTGTAATCAAAGTCGGGACTGGCCAGCCTTACATAATCAAAATGCAGTCCATCGACTTCGTAGTTTTTGAGAATGTCCATCCAGATGCCGTAGATGTGATCGCGCACTTTTGGATTTGCGGGACCCGTATAAATGCCTTCCAGCTCCGCGCGATTCGCTTTGGACCACGCCACGATGCGTTCGCGGTAGCGTGGATCGCGCGGCGACATCGTGTAGAGTTCCGCCGCCACCGGTCGAGGGACCGCAAGCCACTCAGGGTGTTTGTTGTAAACGTGTTTCGGATCTGTAGGCAGCGCGTCAAGGTTTGCCAAAAGACTTGTGTTTACCCAGGCATGAACTTTCAATCCACGCTTTCTTGCCTCATCCAGTGTTAAAGCCAGCGGATCGAATCCTGTGGGCTGCTCTTTTAATTCCACTGCGCGAGGTTCCCTGCGAGAGTTGTAGTAAGCATCGCCCCGCCCGCGGACCTGCACGATGAGCGTGTTGAAGCCGTTGTCCTTCGCGGCCTGCACCATCGTGCGAATTTTTTCGGGACTAGTAAGCGTAGTACGAACTACCCACAGAGCCCGCACCTCCCCGGACGGCGTGGTGGAAGGTATCGCCATGTTTTCCTGGCCTGCCCGATTGAGAAGAAGGGGGATAGCTAGAAATAGGGCAAAACGTTTGAAGATTTCTTTCTGTCTCACTAGCTTGGTCCTGGCTTCAACGAACTAGGTTGGCGTCGGACATGAAAAGGGCGGAAGTGCTCGTCTTCCGCCCTGTTAACAAGCCCGGGCCGGTCAGTATTGATAACGCAGCGAGACTTGGATGCTACGCGGCGCGTATAGCGCGTGAGTCCCAAGTATCCGGCCGAAGTTTGCGCTAGTTATATCGGTTGTGGGAAAGCCGTATTGTACGTGGTTGAAGGCATTGAACAGATCGGCGCGCAGAGTGAACTTGTGGTTCTCCCAGGGCAACCTGAAATTTTTGGCAATGCCGAAGTCGACATTCCTCACGCCGTCGCCGAAGAACGTGTTGCGACCAAGAATAGGCGTATTGAAATCCGAAGTAGTCAGCGTACGGAAAGCCGCACGGGGCAAATCCGTCAGGGAACTAGCTGGATTGCTTATACTGCGTCCCAGCACTGATGGATCGAGCAGCACAGGACGTGCCTCAGAGAATCCATCGAGATTCAAGTCGACGCCTGTCGTGACGACCGTAAAAGGCGTCCCCTTCGCGAGTTTCACAACCGTCGAAAACTGCCAGCCACCCAACGTTTGACCGAGGATGCCGCGCTCGGCACTGAACCAGGGTGTGCGGTAAGTACCGTAGATGGTGAAACGGTGTGGTGTATGGAAGCGCGAGAATCCGCGCGCAGCGCGGGCACCGTTGCCAGTTTGATTAGTATCGCCGGCGCCGACGAAAGTAGCTTCGGAAGTCGTGTCGATGGCTTTACTGAAAGTATAGGATGCGAAGAAATTGAGATTCCTGCTCAAGCGTTTCGTCCATTCCAGTTGCAGGCCGTGATAGTAACTCCAGGAAGCATTCGCAACGGCCAGGTTGGTTGTGTAGAGGCCATTCGGACGGCGCTCGTTAGTGCGCGGAACGCGAAAGCTGTATTCGAGATTGCCCAGTGGGACAGCAACAGGGCATTGAGTGGTCACCCCGACATTCGCCAGGCCCGTGCCGGCGCACACTATATTAGCAGCGGGACGAAGAATTTGCCCACGAACGTCAAAAGCCCTTGGATCACCAGGCGGACGGTTGGCCGCAGTGTAGAGGACCGTTGGCGCGTTGTTCGGATGGTTAGCGACGGGCACGCCACTGGGATCGTGGACGGGCAGATTGTCCAGAGCGTAACGCAGCAATCCGATGCCCCGATTCCCGGTATAACTAACGCGAATCTTCGACGCAAAAGGCATTTCTCGTTCAAAACTAAGATTCCATTGCTGCGTGTAGGGCATTTCGAGGCCCGGGTCGATTAGTGTGACAGTGGTTCGTGTTGTTTGGGGACCGGGCACGAAGACAAAGCCATTGGTCGGGTCGGTCAGATTAGTGGGACTGAAGATCGACGTTGGAGCGCCGGAGTTGTTATAGAAGAAGGCGTTGGGCGGATTGAAACGCACAGTGGCGCCGGACTGCGAGAAGACCGACTGGAAGAGCCGCCCATGGTAGATGCCATAGCCTCCGCGTATCGAGGAATCGCCCGACTTGCCGAAGAGCGAGCCAAAGAAGCCGCCATTGAAATTCGGGCTCCAGGCGAAGCCCAGGCGTGGCTCAATGTTGTCTTTGTCGTCACTGAAGCCGTAGTTGATACGGTTCGCGGCCTCGGTCGGCGCGGAAACGTACTCGTAGCGTGCGCCTATATTAAGAGTCAGGTTCGGTCGCACCTTCCAGTTGTCCTCGACGTAGAAGTTTGACTCCCTAATCCGATTCTCCAGGAAGAACGGGCCGTATCCCTTCTGGAACTGATTAATGCAGCCATTAAGCAGAGCGTAATAAGCCGAGGCAATGCCTAGCGGATTCGCAGTACTGATAGTATTCGGGTCTCTGTAGGTCACTCCGTTGCAGGTTGCACTAAAGTTCCAAAAACCGCGCGAGTTGCTGTCTGCTACGTCGTCAAGTTGCTGACGGCGAATGTCTGTACCAGCCTTGAAGTAATGGTTGCCTCCGACCAAGGTTGAGAGGTTATAGACGAACTGGTGATCGGTCTGCCAGCGGTTGATGGGAAACTGTCCTGCGTTGCCGATGATCGAGCCCGCAACCGGTGTGCCAACGAAGCGAATGATGGGCGTGTTGTTGCCAGCCTTGATGCCGACTAGCGTCGTGCGTAATCCCAACCCATATCTGAACTCACCGACTGTGCTTGCTGAGAAGAGGTGTGTCCAGGTGAAACCGATGTTCTGTTGCTTGTTGTTCTGTTTCGTGGTCTCGCCCAGAATGATGTCTTCATTGTCAAAGACCTGCCGCGTGTATTGCCAGCGACCCACTACCTGGTCTGACTCTCTCGGGTTCCAGTCAAATCGCCCCGTGTAGTCCTTCAGCGGGCGGTCGAAGCCTACCTGGCCCGTAAATGTGCGCAGACTGCGCGGATCATTTGGAATAAGATTCGTGGGAAAGCGATCAATGACTGACTGAATAAAAGCCCTGTTTGCAGGTGTGTCGACTGCTCCCGCCTGCCGGAACCAATTTGCGGGATTGCGTTCGCTGGCGAGGAAAACGTCGCGCGTATATCCGCCTGCACCGCTATTTTGAACATGATCGAAACTCACAAAGCCAAATAGCTTGTTTTGGAAAAAAGGAAATCCAGACGTGAAGCCATATTGGTTGCGGCGGTTAACGGGCTTCTTAGTTCCCGGCGTGAAAATGTTGTTAGTGGCATTCAGCGCGCTGTCGTTGTGATACCAGTAGACGTCGCCGTGAAGGTTGTTTGTGCCAGACTTCGTTTGGACGAGAACCACTGCGCCGTAGCCACGGCCGAACTCTGCCGTGAAGTTATTAGTAATGACTTGAAACTCCTTGATCGTCGACAGCGACGCCCCCTGGCGGTTCTGGTTCTCCGACGAGTCGTCGTTGTTTACACCGTTAATCTGAAAAGTAGCGCCCCGGGTTCCGGTCCCATTGAAGTTAATGGAGGAGCCCGAAGATGCGGTTGGATTGTTCTGACCGGACGTCGGGTTATCCTGGAAGCCGGTGAAGGTTTCCGCCAGGGTCAGGAAGTTGCCCTGATTGAACGTGGGTTTATCAAGAATCTCCTGAGTGTTGAGCGACCCTTTAATCTCGGCGTTCGTCGTGTTTATCGGAGCAACATCTGCTGTAATCAGAACTGCCTCAGTAACTCCGCTAGGATTCAAGCTAAAGTCGATTACACGCGTCTCATTTAGAGTGATCTCTACGGTCTCTTGAGTAGCGGTGGTGAAACCCTGACCCGAGGCCTTGATGCTGTAGCGGCCAATCGGAAGGAACGATGCCGTGTACACCCCTTCGCTGTTTGTTC
Source organism: Pyrinomonadaceae bacterium (assembly GCA_050748205.1). Taxonomy (GTDB): domain Bacteria; phylum Acidobacteriota; class Blastocatellia; order Pyrinomonadales; family Pyrinomonadaceae; genus PSRF01. The sequence continues at coordinate 18,676 of JBOGOU010000039.1, forward strand.
TGAGATTGCGCTCCTGTCCGGTTTCCAAGTTGCGCACAACAACGTCGATGCCGGGAACTACGGCGCCCTTACTATCGCTGATGGTCCCTTGCAGGGTGCCGGTGACGGTTTGTGCAGAACCAGCCGCGGGCAGTAAGAGCAACGACAATGCGAAAGCGAGCGTTACGAATACAAACCGTTGTGGCGAAGACTTTCGATCAATCATGGGGATCTCCTATCGACTTTGGGGGCGACGTGGTCGTCCGGGATCAATGTTTCGAGTCAGAATCAGTTCTTTGCAACAGTCGCTACGAATCCGGGCCCTCGCAGGGCGACGCCCGGTCGCGCGTCAGCAATTTGATCATTCGCAAACACCGCCACGCCGTTGACGATGACGTAGCTAATGCCTACGGGAAACTGATGTGGTTTCTCAAACGTGGCGCGGTCGGCAACAGTTTTTTCATCAAATATGACAAGGTCGGCCGCAAAACCTTCGCGTACTAAGCCGCGATCGCGAAACCCGAAGGTTTGTGCTGGTAAAGAAGTCATTTTGCGTATCGCATCCTCGAGCGAGATCAACTGTAAGTCTCTGACGTAGCGACCCAGGACCCGAACGTTATTGCCATACCCGCGCGGGTGCGGAACGCTTTCATCGACCTGCCTGACGCCACTATCGGAGGCAATCATCGTAAAGGGTTCCCGCATGATGCGCTGGACGTCGTCTTCGTTCATCCCGTGATAGACCATACCCGCGCCACCAGCTTCATACATCGCAAGGATCTGTTCGATTTGGTTCTTGATGTCGCTCTTGCCGCGGACCTGCTTCGTAATTTCGGCAATGGATTTTCCGTTGAAAGAAGGGTCAGGAGAATAGTTCGCCACCATCGCATATGAATAATTTTTGAAGCCGCTCCGCTTCAGCGTTTCTTTCATCTCCTTAACGACACGTTCACGGGTAGCACTATCAGCCAGACGTTTCTTGGCTTCTTCGAGACCGCCGGCGCGTAGCCAGGTCGGCAGACGAGAATCAAGCGACGTCGAGCTGGCCGTGTAGGCATATTGATCTACCGTGACCATCAAACCTCGGGACCGCGCTTCGCGAACGAGGCCTATAGTCATTGGAGTCTGACCCCACATCTTCCGGCTGCTGATCTTGAAGTGCGAGATCTCAACCGGCAGGCCAGCCTGTTCGCCAATTTGAATGCTTTCGCGAATGGCGGCCGCGACTTCGTTTCCTTCGTTGCGCATATGCGTGGCATAAAGGCCGCCATGACGCGCAGCGACGCGCGCCAGACTCGTGATCTCGTCGGTCTTCGCGTAAGTGCCTGGAACATAAATGAGTCCGGTTGAAAGCCCGACCGCACCATCAATCATTCCCTGCTCGACGAGTGATTCCATCTTCTTCATCTCGTCTGGTGTGGGCGCGCGATCTTCCAAACCCATAGCTTGCCGGCGAACGGAACCGTGGGCGATGAGCGTTGCCAGATTGACGGCTAGCGGCTGTTCTTTAATACGCCCGAGAAATTGGCCGATGTCGACGGCCGAGCCGCCGCAGTTTCCGGTGACCAGAGTGGTCACGCCCATGCGAATGAAGTTTTCAGCCGCGGGTAGGCTGTAGATCGATTCCACGTGCGTGTGCACATCGATGAAGCCGGGAGCCAAAATCTGGCCCTTCGCATCTATCGTCTTCGCTGCCTCTCCCGGATCGATTCTGCCGATGCGCGCTATGCGGCCATCCTTAACACCTACATCCGCGCGAAACCACGGGTTGCCGGAGCCGTCAACGATGCGTGCGTTTGTTACTGCCAGATCATATCTGACGGTGGGAGCTCGATTCCCATGACTCAGACTTACAAAGCCGGAAAGTGCAAACGTAGCCGAGAGGGCGAATGCCAGAAAAGACCCGCGGTGCGGGATTGCTAAGAGTTTCAATTCACAAATTCCAGTAATTGGAGCGCCTCAGAATCAAAAACGATCCACGAAATATCACCAAGATTTTTCGTGGTCGTTCGTGTGGCTTCGTGGATCGGATCGATTGCTTCCACTAAGCCAACTGCCGGATTAATCCGTTCTGCGGGCCGCGTCTATCTAATCACCTGGGATGATGGACCATTTCCTTAGTCGGCTAACGAAAGCAAGATAGGGCTCCTGCATGACGGATCTTCCCGTAACCATGCCCGAGCTGCTATTTCACTTGATTAGATATAGGGCGCAAGGAAACTGGCTCACGCCCAGATGACTGCCGATTTCAGGCGCCAATTATACGGGCGGTTTTGGAATAATGGTAGCTAAAGATTCTTATCATTTCGATAAGTCTAGCTAATGGTAAGCCCCTCCCGATTCCCGAAGCTACAACTGAGAGAGTGCTTAACCATTCCTGCTGGAAGAAATGGATCGATCTTGCAGTTTTTGGATCGTTAGCGCCACCGATTTCAGCGTCTCAGGTCGTGTGCAAGAGATAAACCAATGTGCTGGCGGAACATGATCGGAAAGGTCTTGACGTGAGATTTTCTGGCTATATAATTGCCTTCATTCATTTATTGGTATAAGCAGCACGAAAGGGAGCTAGGTCTGGCACGATTGCGTCGGCTCTCTGAAGCAGGTCAGCCTCGATCCCGCAAGCTACTTAATTTTTGTTCTCGCCGCTTTCTTAAGTACGTGAGTTGAATTTCCTGCTCTAGCGAATTAGCCCCTGAGTTTTTTCGCTTGAGCCACCCCTTGGAGGAGAAACTACGATGCTAAAGCTTGCACGCTTGATTTCCGCTCTGTTCGTTCTCTTGGCCATCTCGCTTTCGATAGCGACGGCCCAAACCGGAACATCCCGCATAACCGGTCGCGTAGTTGACGCAAAGCAGGCGTCTGTCGCAGGAGCCACTGTGGCGGTGATCAATGAAGCTACTGGAGTCTCGCACTCACAGACAAGCACACAAGCCGGCGTCTATTCATTCGATTCATTACCGGTCGGAAACTACACCGTAACCGTCGAGCAGCCTGGCTTTAAGAAGTTCCAGATTTCCGGAAATCAACTGCAGGTTGATACTCCGCTGACGATCGATGTGGTAATGGAAATAGGTCAGGTTTCGGAGACCGTGAATGTCCAGGCGGGAGCCGAGCAACTCCAGACGTCAAATGCCACCATCGGCAATGTGGTTGAGCAGAAAGCTATCGAGGCCCTGCCACTCAACGGTCGCAATCCTCTCACTCTGCTACTTCTGGAGCCCGGCGTGGTGCAGAGATCAGCCGGCGCTGCCGGCTCAGGCGTTCACGTGAATGGTGCGCGCGACCGCGCCTATAACGTGACAATCGACGGAATCGAAGCGAACGAGTCGTCGGTGCCCAACCCGGTCAGCAATCTCTATCGCATCAATCCCGATAACGTCCAGGAATTCAAAGTCACTACTAACAATGCCACCGCCGAGGAAGGTCGCAACAGCGGAGCATCGATTTCAATAGCTACCCGAAGCGGAACGAGCGAATATCACGGCACCGGCTTCTTCTTCCTTCGCAATGAGGCCCTTAACTCTAACGAATACTTCGCTAATGCGCAGAATACTCCGAAGCCGCTGATTAGAATGGGTCAGTATGGGTTCGAAATGGGAGGGCCGATTAAGAAAAACAAGACCTTCTTCTTTGGCAGCATTCAGAAGAACCGCATTGACTTCACGCAGCCGATAGATCAGACGTTTGGGATACCAATCGTTTACACAGCGGAAGCACGCAGCGGAATCTTCCGTTACTTCGTCCCAGATCCGGCCAACCCGCTCGTAATAGGCACCACAACCATCACACGCAACTCCACGCTACTAGTGAATCCAATTACAGGCGCTTTGAATGTTCCGCTTTGCGCGACGCCCACCTCGCTTCGGTGCGTTCGCCTTTATGACACTCGCGCCGGCGCAAATAATACGCTTGCGAAGCCGCTTGATTCCTCAGTGGCATCGATTCTGACGCCATTGCCTTTACCGAACAACTTTACTTCTGGCGACGGTCTGAACACTGCTGCTTTTTTGTGGAATCCGCCGACACAGGTCAGAGGGCCGGCCTACGCCGCTCGCATCGATCACAATTTCAACGAGAACAACAGCATCTTCGTTCGCTACCTGTTCTCGGACTACAACACGCTCAAGGGTGATCCGCTGAACGGCAGGCCCCAGGTCTACCCCAACGGCCCACCGCTTGGTGAAGTGTTTCGGCGCACATCAAATCTGGCGATTAGCTACCGCAGGGTAATCTCGCCACGCATTGTCAATGAGTTCACGGCCGGATTCGCCCGCTTCGGTTTCCTCTTCACTCAGGGTGAAGCCAACCCGGAATGGCCGGACGTGCCACCTTTTAACTTTAACGAGCTGAGCGAGCCTTACATCAACACACCCCGCACAGCGCGATGGGTTACGACACCCCAGTTACTGGACAACCTTAGTATTGTCCATGGCGCGCATGTTTTCCGCGCGGGTGTGAACTTACGGTTTTATCGTCACGTCGATCAACGCGGCCAGCCGGGTGGTATCAACGTGACGCCTTCCGTGACGTTTGCTTCGGCAAATCGTAATCCGTTCAGGTCTGGTACTTGTCCCGGCCCTACTTGTATTGTGAACGAAGGATTTAACGCAGCTAGCGGCATCAACTCGACAGACGCCACGGTGCTAGGCAACCTCATCAACAACCTATATGGGCTGCCGGCGCGAATTTCGCAAACATTCCTCGGGAACCTCTCACAAAACGCGTTCTTGCCGTTCAAAACCGGCGACAACATTACGTTGTATGCGGAAAAGCACAACCTGGATCAGTACAATTTTTACTTCCAGGATGAATGGAAGGTTCGCCACAATCTGACTTTGAACTACGGTGCACGTTGGGAAATCAATCCACCAGCGAATACATCGCCTGAGAGCAGCGTTTTCGTCGCCAGTACGCCGATCGCGGGCACACCACTCCCGGCGACACCCGTCGTCAATCAACCAGGCGCGGTAAGCTTTGTTCCAGCCAAACACTGGTACGAAGGCAGCTTCAACGGAGCGATAGGACCGCGTCTCGGTCTAGCCTGGAGTCCGGATTTCAAATCGGGCTTATTCCATAGTCTTTTCGGCGGCAACAGTCAAAGTGTCATTCGCCTTGGTTACGGTCTCGCCTTCGACACCATCTCGTCATTTCAGGTGACGGCGGCAGCCGGAAGGATTCCGGGATTAGTCCAAAGCTGCACGACAACTTTCCCGTTCACTACAATTACCGCCGGATGCGTCAACTCGCCGAATGTTAATAGAACAGTCGCGGGAGGCTTTCCGACCCAATTGCCCGCTCCCGCCATTCAGCCTGCCACCCTGTTGACGCCACCACAACAGTTAAGAACGAATGCACCGCCAGTCACAGTCTTCGCACCGGAGATGCAGTTGCCTACTGTTCACCAGTGGAACTTTAGCTTCCAACGCGAGCTGCCGGGTGGTTTTGTGATGCAGGCTGCTTACATCGGACGCCGCGGTTCACATCTATTCATGGCGTACGACATCAACCAGATCAACGCCGACGCGATTGTCCCCTCGTTCCTGATAATGCAACAGAATCGAGCGAGAGGCTGCACCGCCTCCGGAACCGGCTGCCCAGCAGGCGTGACAGGCGTTACGCCTCCATTGTTGACGCAGTTGCAAACTCAGGGCGGCCTCTCCGCCACGGCGGCGGCAACGTTTCTTAACTCCACGACAACGACGGGAGATTTGGACATCAACAGCGCCGGCAATTTCGCCCGACGCATCGAAGATACTACGTTGGGTCTAAAGCTGAGACCGAATCAGCAGTTCGCCGCGATCACCTATCTGGACAACACCGGCGATTCAAACTACCACGCCGCTCAATTCACACTGCGGCGCCGGTTCAGCGCTGGACTGGGTCTGAGCATGGCGTACACATTCGGCAAGTCAATCGACAACCAATCGGTGGACCCCGTAGGAGCAGCCTCAGGCGGTGGACTCTCAACCACCAACTCACGCACTCCGACCGACATCCGCAATTTCCGCGAGGAGCGCGCACGCTCTGATTTCGACCGCACACACGCGTGGCAGTCAGCCTCGGTGTGGGAAGTTCCAGTCGGCAGAGGACGACGTTTCCTGGGTTCGTCCGGCGGAGTCGTTAATCAGATTCTCGGCGGCTGGACCGTGAATAGCATTTTCAGCTTCTTGAGCGGCGAGCCCTTCGCCGTTCGCAGCGGTTCATTTACGGCCAACGGTAACCATGAATCACGCGCGGCCGTGCTCGACCCAAACATTAGGGCAACACTGCAGCACTTGCAGGGACAAACCTTCGCGGGTCCCGTCCTGTTCGCTCCGGTAAATGGCGGTGTGCGTTGCGGCATCGACCCGACGCTGGCCTTCTGCATACCCCCACCGGGTCAGAATGGCGCCGGTCGAAACATCTTTGTAGCGCCGCATTACTGGAACCTCGATCTTGGTTTTATCAAGACGTTCCAGATAGGAGAGCGTTGGAAGATTCAGTTCAGAACCGAGATGTTCAACGCCCTGAACCATGCGAACTTTGATAACCCGCGTGATGCGTCCGTAGGTTCTCCTAGCATCAGGTCAAGCGTTTTCGCTCAAACCTGCTGCGCGACAGTGGCGCCGCCCTCCACGCAGACCATTGTCCAGACTGGAGAATCCGCACGAGTGATCCAGTTTGCGTTGAAGTTGCAGTTCTAACCCAGCAAATAAGCAGAAGCAGCGAGACATCGGTCAGGTGTCTCGCTGTTTTTGTGTCTTCAATGATTGTGTGAAAACTCATGAATCCCGGATCGTTCAAGTCCGGCCCATAAAGAACGTCGTTGCCGACTATTTGAATCCCACCAACTGCCGAAGCTGTGAAAAAAAAGGAAAACCTAAAATCAGCCACAGATTAACGCGGATGAAACTGATCAGAACATGAACGTATAAGCGAGAGTTTCATTGGAATTCTTAACTACTTTTCTGTTCTGATCCGTATAATCGGCGTTAATCTGTGGCTAAACTTCCTTTTTTCACAGCTTCTGCCGTTGGGGGGATTTTGGCAGTCGCGCGTCCGCTGTACACTGTTCGAGAATGGCGCGCGCAATTTTCGGATCGTCAGTGGCCACTAAAGGTTGGTCAATCAGCTTTGACTCACCTCTCCGCACGTTCACCGCTTACAACCTCGATCAAGTAGCCGCGCTCGTGAAATCAGCTGAGGATGCGGCGCACGCGGGATCGTGGGTTGTCTTGCTCCTGACCTACGAATCCGCACCTGCCTTCGATCACGCGTTGCAAACCCATTATTCAGATTCGCTTCCGCTGGCCTGGGCGGCTGTCTTCGCGGAGCCAGCCACCACCGGCACAGGATCTGTTGACGGCGAGGGACATCTGAAAGGTTGGGAGCCGCGTATCAAACGCGCGGAGTATTACAAAGGGGTAAACCGAATTCAGGAGCTGATAGCCTGCGGAGACACGTATCAAGTCAACTATACTTTTCCGCTCGTCACCGCATTCAAGGGTGATCCACGCGGATGGTACAACCAACTCTGCCTGGCTCAAGGGGCCGAATATTGTGCTTACCTCGATCTGGGGTCAGGAAGGTGGGCTTGCCCCCGCTCAACTCTGGCAACCCTACAACTCAAAAGAAAATCACTCAGGTCTATGAACCTCACAGGTTGGGAAGGTGGGCTTGCCCCCGCTCAACTCTGGCACCCTACAACTGAAAAGAAAATCACTCAGGTCTATGAACCTCACAGGTTGGGAAGGTGGGCTTGCCCCCGCTCAACTCTGGCAACCCTACAACTCAAAAGAAAATCACTCAGGTCTATGAACCTCACAGG
>JBOGOU010000040.1:0-10686 GCA_050748205.1 Pyrinomonadaceae bacterium
CGAGAACGTGAGTTCTAGAAGTGGATGCTGACGGCTTCCCCGATTCTCATTCGCATTCACTTCTGTAACCATTCGCATCTTCTTTTGTATATTCGCATCCACTTCTAGAACTCACACCATTACTCACGGTTGAGGTTCCCCCCTTAGCTGCATTGTCAGTCGGCAGCCCGCCCGCACAACTCAGCGCTTCGCTCCGAGTCCGCCGCTTACGCTTCGGCCCTGCGGGTGTGCGCTCAGGCACCCAGCCGACTGTCAGTTGTCGCTACGGGGAAAACCTAATTGTGGCGTCGTCAGCGCCACGTCTCGCCGCTGAAGTGGCAGCTTTTCTTTACAGCGAAAGTTTTCTTTCCACTTTGAAGGCCCTCACTCGTTGGCCCAACCTCACGCCATCCGATCAAAGATCATTCAATTCCTCGTGTTTTGCGACGTTCGGAGCGGGAGCAATGTAAAGACACGCTCCGGCATAACAAGTGCAATAACCATCAACGGAGATAACGGCTTACCTTCAGCCGCAACATGCTTTTTGAATGATGGATTGAATTGATCACCAGTGGCCCAACATTTCGCGGCTCGATCAGCAGGCCCTTTCAATCTAAATTCTAGTCGCAAATCGGCAGAAAGTTTGGCGGATATTTCGCGTCTCGTGAGCAGAGAAATCGGAGCTTGCATCTTCTCGAAACCGACTCCGAGCCAGACTACGCGTGAGCTTGGTTTTCGTCTCGGTTCTGCCCCTCGCTTCACCAGAAATTGAATACTTGATCAAGACAGTACCGCGTTCAAAGAAAGGGTGAATTAGTCTTGAAGAAAGCAGGAATTCCACCCACGTTTCCGTTTTAATTTTGCGGCCCAATGATGACCATGAGCAGAGCAATTTCCGCAGGGCAGGCGCGGGACTATTACCGGCAAGAATTCACCAATTCCAAAGACAATTACTACAGCGAAGCAGGAGAAGTTAAGGGACGCTGGAGTGGTGGCCTGGCCGACGAGTGGGAGCTAAAAGACGAAGTGCTCAACGAACAGTACGAGCGCTTAGTTGCCGGTCAAGATCCGCACACCGGCGAGCAACTTGTTCAGGCAGTTAAAGCCCGCGAAACGGTTAACGAGTTCGGTGAGGAAATGATCACGAGTGAACATCGCGCCGGTTGGGATGCAACCATTAGCGCGCCCAAATCCGTTTCGTTGGCCGCGCTCGTCGGAGACGACGAGCGCGTCAGAGACGCCCACCGCGAAAGCGTCAATGAAGCGTTAAAAGGTTTCGAAGAATATCTGCAAGCACGGGGCGGCGGCGACAAGCCAGCGATTACAACCGGCAAGATGGTGGCGGCCCAATTTGAGCACACATCATCGCGACCTGATCGCACCAATGGTTATGCCGCGCCACAGCTTCACACTCATGTCGTGATCTTCAATATGACGCAAACCGAGGGAGGCAGAGTGCGCTCTGTACAGCCGCTTGAGTTGTACCGCAGCCAGCGTTACGCGACCGCGATCTACCGCGCACATTTAGCCGAAAAACTGCAAGGACTCGGTTACGAAATTCAAGTAGATCCACGCACTGGCGCACCGGAGATCAAAGGCTTCAGCGAGGCATACCTGGAAGAGAGCAGTCCGCGCCGTAAAGAAGTGCTTAAAGAAGCAGAGCAGATCAAGGAGCGGCTTGAGCGCGAGGGAGTAACCGTTTCAGAAAATGCACGACTGAAGCAAGCCGCAGCGCACAACGATCGCGCCAGCAAACGATATGACCGCGCCGCAATGCGAGAACGAGCCTTAGAGCTCGACACAAAGCACGACAATCAGGCGCGAAGTTTAGTGAAGCAGGTACGGGAACGGTTGCCGCTGTGCTTGGCCCAGGAGGAGATTGCGATCCGCGCTCAGGAGGCAGTCACCTTTGCCCGTGACAATGCAGTTGAGCGAGAGGCCGTGGCCGATATGCGGCAAATAATGACCGACGCACTGCGGCGCAATCTCGGACTGACGACCTATCAAGCGGTCACTACGGAATTGCGGCGACGACATGAGCGCGGTGAGTTCATCGCAATTATGCGTGAGCAGCGTCCCCCGGAAACGACTACTCAACGCATGTTGAAAATGGAGCAGTCAAATATTCAGACCATGCTCAACGGCAAGGGAGCGCGCCCGGCAATCATTGGCCCTGAGCGCGTCAGTCAAATCGTTGCGACCCCCGCAGAGCGCCAACAGCTAAAGTTGAATGACAATCAGCGTGCCGCCCTTGAGGCGATGCTATCCAGCCAGGATCGGATCAGCGGTCTGCAAGGCGGGGCTGGCACTGGCAAGACAACCGCGCTTTCCGTCTTGAGAGAAGCAGCCGCGAAAGAGGGCTATCAGCTGCGCGGCTTTGCACCAACCACACGCGCCGCGAGGCAACTTGCCGAGAGCGGCATTGAGACAGAAACGCTCCAGAAATTTTTGCGCCGGCGGAAGGAAACACCGCCGGATTTGAAGCGACTTTTTGTGCTGGACGAGAGCTCGCTTGCCAGCACTAAACAGCTTCACAAGTTCTTTGCTCGCCTTGAGGTCCAGGACAAGGTGCTCCTGGTGGGAGATGTGCGGCAGCATCAAGCCGTTGAAGCTGGCAGTCCCTTTGAGCAACTTCAAAAGCATGGAATGGCGACCATCAAACTAAGTGAAATAGTCAGACAGCGCGATCCCGAACTAAAACAAACAGTCGCCAAGTTATCAGTCCGGCAGATACGAGAAGCAGTCGCGGAACTGGACGCCCGAGGCAAGGTGATTGAGATCGCGGATGAGCGCGAACGCCTTGAAGCGATGGCCCAGGCTTACTGTAAGAATCCAACAAACACGCTGGTCATTTCGCCAGCCAATCGCGAACGATCTCAACTCAACTCCCTCATACACCGTCAGCTACAGCGCGAAGGCAAAGTGAACCGTGACAATCACCAGATGAAGGTCTATGTCAATCGTCAGGACATGACCGGCACCGAGCGCACCTTCGCCAATTCCTACAAACCCGGCGAAGACATTATCCGCTACAACCGCGCCAGCAAAGTCTACAAGGTTAACGTAGGCGACTATGCAACGGTTATAGCTACCAACCACGAGAAGAACGAGATTACGGTTCGCTTTGAGGATGGTCACACTCTCACTTACAACCCGACGCGCCTCTCAGGAGTCAGTGTTTACAACCAAACCGAGCGAGAGTTCGCCGAACGTGATCGCATTCAGTTTCGCGCTCCGTTCACAGAGAAACGAATAGCCAACGGTGAACTAGGCTCGATCACAAAACTCGAACCCGACCAAATACGAGTAGCCCTGGACAGTGGACGCGAGGTTACTTTCAAGCCTGAGAAGTTTCGTCACATCGATCACGGCTACGCCGTCACCAGCCACTCATCTCAGGGGCTAACTGTGGACCGAGTGCTGGTCAACGCCGATACGCAGGAATCAGTACGTCTCCTGAACGACAGAATGGCCTACGTTGCCGTTTCCAGAGCGAGGGAAGAAGCTCTGATCTACACCGACTCCGCGCAGAATCTGCGCGAGACTCTCAATCGCGGCACTGATAAAGAAATGGCACTTGAAGCGACGAGAGACATCTCAGGCGACATACGAAAGGATCGTGATCGATTGACTCATGATCCCCTCGCGCCGCAGCAACAACTACCCACGGAGCACGGCTTAGACCAACGCCCAACTCACATTGATCCGATACAGCAACCGAAACAGGTACAAGCCCCCGAGCTTACGATTGAGAGCCCGGAAATCGAACTCGGCGGAGCACTTTTACTCTAGAACTCTTTACAAGTGTCCGATGTTGCTCAATTAACCCAAAACTACCCCAGGAGTGATCGCTGGAGTGCGACACTGCCACAACAAGCGGTAACGATTCTTTCGCCGAAAGTTTTCTTTCCACTTGTCACTAACCGCATGGACACGCACCCCTAGTTGTAGCGCAACGACGGCAATTAAATCGAGAGTCAGCCAAAAGCCTGACGAGTCTGAGGCCGAATCAACTCAAGCGCCCAGTCAAAACCCCTTGCATAATCGCACAAATATAGGATATCGCTTACGAGCATCAAGAACTCCGTCAACTCGTCCACGTCTATATCCGCCGATTTGCCATGGCTCAAGTCATTCCTCCTGCCAATCCATTTTTGGATCTCTTGGACCATCTCGCTCGGCGGGCAGAGGACCTGCTTGTTATCAGCGCGCAAGTTTGGAAAATATTCACTGAGAATTCGGGTAATCGGTGGTGAAGGAAGATGCCGGACTAACCACTTAGTATCTGGAAACAATTCTATTATCAAATCCTTAACCCCTGTTTCTAGTGCGGCCACTCCAATTACCAGCGCGCTACGAGAATTTATGTCTTTTTGCGAGTAAGCTTCACGGAATAACTCGCGCGCGAAAGGCGGTGCATATTCACTCTGCAAAATCTCATCGAAGTTAGGTTTTGCGAGTCCCGAGATAAACGGCGGATGGCCCATCCACACTTTGGCATTGACCGGCGAGAACCGCCATTCTTGAGCGTCAACCGACCATCGCATACGGCCCCGATAATAATGATAAATAGGCACAGCCTGAGCCGACCGCCAACAGATTGTGCCAATAACTCTGTTAATGCCACTATGGATTGGCCGGTAGGCCTTATGCATTAAGTCCTGCACTGAATTTGGCAGATCTGAAAGTGGCAAGTCGAAGCCTTCGATGAGCCCGTGCTCTTCGTAAACCTTGCGTACAGACTCTGGCAGCTTGTTCACGTCATAGCCCTCAGGTAGTCGCTTCTCCCATATCGCGTCCACAAGAGGCGCGGCGTTTTTCGAGGGTCGGATCTCTGCCGTTGCTTCACAGACAACCGCATAAAGCAACGGGCCGTAATCAGAATCAGCCTCAGTGGCGGGACGAATGACTATCTGAACATTGTTATCGTCCTCGATCAGCTTGAATGGAATCGGATCCTGAATGACTAGCAGTTCTGGAATGCCAATACTCAATCGAAAAAACATTATTCATCTCCATTCACCGGCCCCAGGCCGCCACTCTCGCCGAATTCATCACCGCAAGATTAACCCCTGCGAGGTGGTTTGTTGCGTATGGCCGATCGGTTTTGTCCCTCAATTGTCCCTCAGACCGTTGCAAAATAGGATAGGATTAGCAAGCGATGCACAGCCCGCGAGTGGTCTTTCTTAGCAATTCTTGCGGTCGTGGTTTTTGCTGAGCATTCTGGAAGGGCAAGATCGGACTCCTAAGCGGAAGGTCGCGCGTTGGAATCGCGCCGGGGGCACCACTTTCTACCTCAGGGCCATTGGATGACTTTTGATTTGGGCTTACCGGAAGTTACGCCAAGCGGCGCGGCTTGACGCGATGGAGTTTCGGTTGGACGCTCTGGTGGCGAAGTCGTCGTACGGCTGCGAGTTGCTTCTACACTCAGAGCTGCAGGCTTCGCCTCTTCGTCAGGCGCCGGCGACTCTTTGCTCGTAGCAGTGACCAGTATTGGCTTGCGCTTTCGATTTGGAGCGGAGGCGCGTAACAAAGTTGGCGCCACTGCCAAACCGGGTCTATTTGAAAAAGAATCTGAGTTTTCATTTCGGAACGTTACGTTGGTTGATGAAGCCTTCTCTGGAGCTTCGACTGATTCTAACTTACGATCTGACTCAGTGCCGTTCTGTTCAGACGAGTTTGTTTTAATCGCATTTGCATCACGTGATGTTGCCGGATCAACTGGAGCCGAAGGAGAAGTGTTGCTCGTGCCGATTTCTTCAGAGGTCCTCTGCTCAGGTTGTGCAAGTGTCTCGTTCGACTTACCGGAGAACTCAGTTGTTTTGATGGACTCCTCACTGCCACCGGTTAGAGTTCTGGAAATCATAAACGCAACAAAACCACAGACAATGAAGATTGCCAGCCCCAACGCTGCAAGGGTCTTTCCGCTAGAGTTTACGCGCGACAGGAAGACTGATCCGGGATGAAACGCCGGCGGCGTTATCGGAGGCAGATCAATGATGTCTGGTAAGGCCTTGACTGCTTTCGATTTTGTCCGCGGTTCATCATGACTCAGGGCCTGACCAGTGTTCACGCCAACGATTGGATCCAGAGTCGGACTGTTGGCTTCAATCTCAGCCACCAATGGCGCCGGCACCTTTGTCGACTCGAGGGTGGTTTCGCAACCTTCGTCGCTGGGGACTTCAAGTTCAACTTCTTTCCCATCGCCATCTTCGCGCCGGTGACTGGAGCAAAGGTCTTCCTGGTGCACTAGAGTGAGCGGCACCGGCGCCTGAGCCTTTTTTACGCGAGCTTGCCTGAGTACATCACTGGTCCTCAGGAACCCTCTGGAAGCAGCCCACATCTCCGCCGAGGTGCCGAATCTTGTTGTCGCTTCGACATCGGCGCCCCGCTCAAGAAGAAGCTGCACTACGTCATCGTGGCCAAAAAACGCAGCGAGGGCGAGAGCTGTGAAACCGTCCCTCCTTCTCGCGTTTACTGCTGCCCCGCAATCAATCAGGAGCTGCGCAATATCAACCCGGCCGTCGCATGCCGCGCCCATAAGCGTCGTCATTCCACTAGCGGCCCGGGAATCAGTGCCGGGTAGTTGCCCGCGGGCGGCTTGCCCCGTTGATGCTGGTGAGTCGAGTTGCCCCTGTGCTGTCGCTCGAGTTACTGCCGCTGACATAACTCCCCCTGCTTGTTTACTTGACGACAGTGATTCTGTCGCCTGCCTGAATCGATGGGTCTGCTAACTTGCCTGAATTGATTTCTTTGAATTTGTAACTGGTTACCTGGAGAAACCCGTTCGCGTCTTCACGTGCCAGTTGTGCTGTCTTGGCGTTGCCGGAAAAACCTCCCGCAACAAGGATTGCCTGAGTGAGCGTCAAGCCGGTGCGAAATGGCTTTTCGCCCGGACTCTTTACGTCACCCCCGACATAATAGAACTGCTCAGGATTCGGTTGTACCGTTATCACGTCGCCGGGACGAACGAGCAGGTTCATCTCTGACGGCTTGAAGAGATCGGCGCTGAGCGCTGCGCCGGTCTCGTGGCTGATAAGCGTTACTCTTCCCGCTTCAGCCAATGGCTGCGCATCGGCAACGACGACGTAGAGTGGGATGGCTTCGCGCCGTAAGAGCTTTGTTCCTGGATCCTTAACCATTCCACTGACGAGGATCGTATGACTCAAGTACTCGCGAATCCCCACCAGAACCTTGGGGTTCTCGTTGATCGCCCGTCGCTTAAGATCATTCTCCAATTGACTCTCAATCTCGGCCACCGTAAGGCCTGAAACGAGAATTGGTTCAGCCAGGTTTGGATGTTCGAGCAGACCTGTTGAAGTTACTGTATACAGAGTGGATTGTGATGCGGACGCATCGCCCAGTCTCACGTCGAGAACATCTCCGTTCCCAACCCGATAAATCTGAGTCAGATCACTCTCCTTAGCTCCTGGTTTTATTATGGAGTTGTTGGCGCCGGACACGGGAGAGGCGTTTAGCGAAACCGAAACGCCGGGGCCGTTGGCTTTCTCAACCTCCTGCTCCTGCGCGTTCCTGCCTCCTGCTCCTGCCTCCTGCTCCTGACTCTGAGAGGGTGACTCCTTCTCCTTACGGGATATCAGGTACGCTTCACCTAGCCGGGCGTACCACTCCCCGTTCTTAGGATTTAGTTTAACCGCCTGCTCGAGCGATTGGATGGCGTCTTGCCACCGCCCCATGTTGAAATAGGTATTGCCCAGACTGTAGTGAGCATCGGCATACTTGGGATTGAACTGAACGGCTTTTTGAAACGATTCGGCGGCCTGTCTGAAAAGGTGGGCGCGTCGATACTTCTCCCCCATCTTGTAAAACTGCTTTGCCATGTTGCTTGCCTGGCGTGAAATGTTTTGACCTTCAGGCTCCTTCGCAGCATTGCTGGATGTTAGGGAACCATTGCCGTCGACGGCGGCATCGGTTGTAGCCGGCTGAGCGGTCTTTGTCTGTGCCTGTGCGGTATAGCTCAGGACTGCGAGAAGAAGAGAGAGAACCCGAAGTCGGTGATACATAAATCCCCCTTGGTCAAATTCAGTTATTGGGGAATCTTTCGAACCTGGGGCGCCGTGAGTAAAAACAGTATAAACAGTTACGAGTAGCTACAGGGAGAAACGTCGCCCTCCTGATGCTCCCCATCAGTGAAAGGCCTTCACGGAAATTTCCTTTGCTGCTTTATACCACTTTCGCTTTGCGACTCCAAGCCTTTCGTAACCTCCTCGCAGGCTTTTCGTCATGGAGTTTCGGGCAGTGGGTCGGTTTGGAAAAGTGGCACAGGCGTCTCGCCCGTGGGATCACGAGCAAGATGCGCGTGCCATATCAAACTAACCCACTACCGAGTTTCGTAGTTACTGGCCCCATCGAGAAGTTGATAGAATGACGCTTTCAGCGATGGACGAAATTAAGGACACATTAAGGTTTTTGCGAGAGACGCCTATCCAGATTCTTGCGCTTACTCAAGGATTATCGGATCGGGAAATCCGTTCGAGAACGCCGGAAGGATATTTCTCAGTGATCGAGAATGTCTGTCATCTACGGGACATCGAAATCGAAGGTTATGCAGCGCGCATTGCTAGAATCCTCAATGAGAACGAGCCACACTTACCTGATATCGACGGCGGCCGTCTGGCAGTGGAGCGCGATTACAACAATCAGGATCTTGACCCGGCACTGCGAGCGTTCGTGGACGCGCGAGAGCAGAATCTGGAAATTGTGAAGCGCGTTTCTGAGGAGCAGTTTGAGCGCGCCGGTGTACTGGAAGGTGTTGGGACTGTAAGTCTGAACAAGTTGTTAATGATGATGCGTGAACACGACGAGGGCCACATCGACGAACTACGCTCGGCCCGCTCCCGCCTTTTGACTGCTGAGAGTGACCTTCAAGTTTGAAAGCCACTGTACCATTCACCAACCGCGCTCTCGATTCTAAATAGTCGGCCAACGACACTCTGTCATTGGAAGCACTCACAGAACCATTTGCGGTAGCCAATGGATCCTAAGCTCAACTTGCATCATTTCGTGTTGTTTCGTGTAACTTCGTGGATCGTCACTAACCTCGAAATGGCCAAACGATCCACGAAATCACACGAACTGACACTAAACAAAACAAGTTGAGCATAGGACCCATTGGCTACCGCAAATGGTTCTGTGAGTGAGCTGTCAAACTTTAATACAGCGAATTTGCCATCTCACATCTCCTGCCATTTTCACTGGTCAAGTTTGAGCCGCACGAGAGTTGCCCCCAAGCCTCCGGCTTCCGGCGGGGCGTCAGTCCAATCGAGAATGAATGGTGTTGTTGCCAGGACTGTGCGGACAATCTCGCGCTGCACTCCGATCCCTTTCCCATGGATGATGCGCACAGTAGGAAAACCTGCGATGCGGGACTGCTCCAGATACTCTTCAGTAACTCGCTTCACATCTTGGGGTGGAATCGTGTGCAGATCTATCACGTCAGTGATTTCGATTGTTACTGGTTCAGGAAAGGGATTATAAGGATCGATTTCCTCATCTTGATCGACCTGGCTGGCTGAGTATTGAACAGATTTCTCGCCCACAGCTCTTTTGATCCAATCAACAAGCTTCATGGTCAGGTTTCTTGACACTCTCAAGCGCGGGCATATACACTCGCGGTCTTTCAAATCCTAGCATTTTCAATACAAATCTCGCAGGGACTGGTCGACAGGTTTTTCTTTGTTCCTGCCGCTGGAGAGGACTCAAAGATATGGGTACGCGAAACAAGATTACAGTTGTGGGAGCCGGCAACGTCGGCGCGACTGCTGCTCACTGGCTAGCGGCAAAAGAACTGGGCGATGTCGTGCTGGTCGACATCGTTGAGGGAGTGCCGCAAGGTAAGGCGCTGGATCTGGCCCAGGCCGCGCCCATTGAGGGCTTTGACGTGCGACTGACTGGCTTGAACACGTACGACGGCACCGAGAACTCCGACGTAGTGATCATTACGGCGGGACTGCCCCGAAAACCGGGCATGAGCCGCGACGATCTCTTGAAGACCAATGCGGATATAGTTTCAAAGGTCGTCGACGAGGTAGTGAAACGCTCGCCCGATTCCATCTTGATCGTAGTATCCAATCCCCTTGACGCCATGTGCCAGGTAGCGCTGCGTCGCTCGGGATTTCCCAAGCATCGTGTGATAGGTATGGCAGGGGTGCTGGATTCGGCGCGCATGCGTTGCTTTCTGGCCGAGGCGCTCGATGTTTCAGTTGAAAACGTGACTGCCTTTGTGCTCGGAGGCCACGGCGACACCATGGTTCCTTTACCGCGCTTTTCAACCTGCGCGGGTATTCCCATCCCGGAGTTACTGCCCAAAGACAAAATCGACGCGATCGTCAAACGAACCGCGAACGGAGGCGCGGAAATCGTTAGTCTGTTGAAGACAGGTTCCGCTTACTACGCGCCGTCGGCGGCGGCGGTGGAAATGACCGAATCTATCTTGAAGGACAAGAAGAAGATCCTTCCCTGCGCTGCCTACCTCGAAGGCGAGTATGGCATCAATGGACTCTACGTCGGTGTGCCTTGCAAACTCGGCGCGCGCGGTCTGGAGCAAATCGTGGAGATAAACCTCACGGCCGAAGAGCGGATTGCGCTGCAAAGGAGCGCGGCTGCTGTTCAGGAGCTCATCAACGTCCTTGGGATTTAGCTGGAGCGCGGGCATCTTGCCCGCACTCCAAGTGTGCGGTTTAAGTG
>JBOGOU010000041.1:0-1009 GCA_050748205.1 Pyrinomonadaceae bacterium
TCACCACTCTCACCAGACGATCCTCCGCGTCCCAAAAGTATTGCCACGCTCCGGACACGTCCGTCTTCCTCGTCATGTTTCCGTTGTTGTCGTATGCATAGGAGGCGACACTGATCGTGACCAGCCGGTTGAACGGCTGATACGCGTACGTCGCACGCAAATGCGAGGAGGTGCGATTCCCGACGACGTCGTATGAGTAACTCTCGTTCGCTTGCGCGCTGTAAGTCGCCGAGATCAACCGGTCGACCACGTCGTAGCCGAAGTTCCGCGTATTCGCCGTCTCCGCGATCTCGGTGACCTGGCTCGCAGCGTTGTATTGGTACTGGAAGTCGGAGATAATTGCTGAGCCGCCAATGTGCTTTATTCTAGTCAGGAAGGTGCTCCGAAGCCTACATCTCCTGGTTCCCCTCCTTTCCATCTTAATGTGTTGTCAATGGACGCATTTAGTGCCGTCAAGTCGGCCCCTAAAACTACTAACGCGCACTGAAGTGCCTGGACCGCATCAATACCAGTTATCCTTCGAACCTCTTCGCTACCGACACCCGTGATTTGGTACTCGCAAAGATATTCTCCGAACTCCGCATTCTGATAAGGTCTACCTATACACACGAGTATCGGTCTACTCACGGCCTGAGAGTTCGTTAAATAAAGCTCTCGGACGGCAATCACGTTTTCGATCGAATCCTTGGGCACAGTCATTCTCTCCGTAAGGGCTAATCATTAATTATTCCAGGTATCAAGTGGCGGCATTGGTTTCCCGGCAAGACAAGCGCCCACTCGCTCCGCAGCGGAGGCGTAACACCTTGCGGCAGCCTTGGTGCCGCGGCTTACCCCAATGGCACGACAAGTAGGAATGTCAACTTCTTCGTACTGGCAGTAACAACGATCTCCTATGTTCTCCAGTTTCCATGGTAGTGGCGGGAGAAGTGGAGTTGATTCCGTAATAGGCGCGGGTGTCGCCTTTGGTAATTCACATCTTCGATCCGACAAATCAGGAAGAGGTGGATAG
>JBOGOU010000042.1:0-1961 GCA_050748205.1 Pyrinomonadaceae bacterium
CGGGCGTCTCGCCCGCAATGAGCGCGAAGCGCGAACAACAAGATGCGAAGCCAGTAAAAAAGGCGTGCGCGCTTCGGCGCGATGCGGGCGAGACGCCCGCGGTCCCAGTAAAGAGGTTGAATGGGGAACTCCTGGAGTCGGGCGGTAAAACGACATATGCGGTTAGCAGATCTTGACATGGATGAAGCACTGACGTGTGAAATGGTCGCCGAAAGAATTGGCGCAAGGCGTTCGCTCGTCCTGAGGCTCGCTCGACAAGGTCTGATTGAAACGCTTGAGAGCCAGACAGATGAACCGTTATTGCCAAGGAGCACAATTGTGCAACTACGTCGTATGCAGCGTCTCCGTCGTGACCTCGGAGTTAACTTTGCCGGAGCAGCGGTTATTCTCGATCTGGTTTCGCGCATTGAACAATTGAGTCGCGAGCTTTCTGACGCTCAGAGATACCGTAGTGAGTGATGACTTCTCAAATTGGACCTATGACGGGAGGTATAGATGGATATCAACCGTTTGACCGAAAAAGCACAAGAGGCTTTGCGCGCTGCGCAAAGCGAAGCGACCCGCCAGGGTCATCAGCAGATCGACGTCGAACACGTTAGTCTCTTCATCGACTGGCGGTGTTGGCGACGTGCAGATTACCGCGAGGCTCAATCGTCTTCTGGTGCAGGCCGAGGACGAAGCCCGGCAACTCAAGGACGAATACATTTCCGTCGAGCACCTGCTGCTGGCAATGGTTGAGGATCGATCTGGCACCGCCGGGCGTATTCTCAAAGACTTAGGTGTAACTCGCGACCGGCTGATGCAGGCGTTGCGACAGGTACGCGGCTCTCAACGCGTTACGTCACAGAATCCTGAGGCCACCTATGAAGCTCTCGAGCGTTACGGTCGCGATCTGATCAAGCTTGCGGCGCAAGGAAAAGTTGATCCTGTAATCGGCCGGGACGAAGAGATTCGTCGCGTGATTCAGGTTCTCTCGCGGCGCACGAAAAACAATCCCGTCCTCATTGGTGAACCGGGCGTGGGCAAGACCGCCATCGTTGAAGGCCTGGCCCAACGCATCGTGCGCGGTGATGTTCCTGAAAGCCTGAAAGATCGCAGAGTGGTTGCGCTTGACATGGGCGCGCTGATTGCCGGGGCGAAATATCGCGGCGAGTTTGAAGAACGACTGAAGGCGGTGCTCAAAGAAGTGCAGGAAGCGCAGGGCCAGATCATCCTTTTCATAGACGAACTGCACACTGTAGTTGGTGCGGGCAAGACAGAAGGCTCCATGGATGCAGGTAATCTATTGAAGCCGATGCTGGCACGCGGTGAACTCCATTGCATTGGGGCCACCACGCTGGATGAGTATCGCAAGTACATCGAGAAAGACGCCGCGCTGGAGCGTCGCTTCCAGCCGGTTTTCGTCGATCAACACTGCCCTCCGAGCAAGCCCGGTCGGCTGGGGCCAACAGCTAAACAAGCAACCTGGACAACGCCCAGTGATGTCCGGGCAGACGGTTTAAGAAGGGGGGTAGAACGATGTTGGTCGTATTTACAGGGAGTTGGTGGGCGCTTGTCATACGCGGACTCGCCGCCATCATCTTTGGGTTGCTGGCTTTTCTTTGGCCGAGCCTCACTCTGACGGCGTTAGTTTTCCTATTCGGCGCCTATGCGCTGGTTGATGGCGCTTTTGCGATTGTTGCGGGAATCAAAGCGTCGAAGGACCACAAACGTTGGTGGCTGTTGCTGATCGAAGGCATTCTCAGTGTCTTTGCAGGAGTGCTCGCGTTTGTGGTACCGGGCATCACCGCCTTGATCTTGCTGGGGCTGATCGCCGGCTGGGCCCTTGTGACAGGCGTACTCGAGATCGCCGCCGCGATTCAAATGCGAAAGCACATCACCGGCGAGTGGCTGCTCGTGTTGAGCGGCGTCCTTTCGGTGCTTTTCGGAGTGTTGCTGCTTATGAATCCCAGGGCCGGCGC
>JBOGOU010000043.1:0-1247 GCA_050748205.1 Pyrinomonadaceae bacterium
GGCATGAACGTACCCAGAAAGGCTAGACGGCCACTTTCCTAGTCCTTATAACAGGTTAGCCCATCTTTTGAGACTATAGCCCAGATAGACCACCTATCTGATTGATCAATAATAAATAATAGCACGATTTCCCGCCGTAATTATTGCTAGCTCGCCGAGATTCGGGTGGGCTTCGTAGGCGTACGCCAACTGCCCGAAAGTTATGTTTACTCCGCATAAGTCAAACGATACATTAAGTCATGTCAGTGGCTTACACGGTTAACTTAAGACTACTAGCTGCATTTAGATTTTTACTCGTTCCACTGGTGAGGATCCTTCTAAGGAACGGCATCACTTTCAACGAGATTTCGGAGGTCATCAAAGGAGCTTACGCAAGAGTTGCCGCTACGGACTTTGCGGTCCCGGGACGCCCGATGTCGTATTCGCGGATTTCGATTACGACGGGAATGGCGCGCAGGGATATCGAGCGAGTCTTGGGTGAAGAAGATCGTCTTCGACGGGCCCTTGAGAGCAATGCGAGCCGTATCGCCAATGTCTTGCAGGGTTGGCACAACGATCCGGAGTTCATGGGGCCTTATGGATTTCCGCGAGACCTAGCGTTTGAGCGCGAAGCTGGCGGAGGTCAATCGCTCAGTGACTTAGTTGCGCGTTACGCAGCTGACATAGCGCCTCAATTGATGCTGGAAGAGTTGATGCGTGTGAACGCAGCGACAATTGCCGAAGAAAGCGGGCTGATTCGGGTACTCAAGCGGACATTCATCCCGGAACAGATGGCGCCAGAGTTGATTGAAGTTTTTGCAAGAGGAGTACGCCGATACGTCGAAACGATTGATCACAACCTGAGGGAAACGGACCCAACTAAGCGGCGATTTGAACTGTGGGTTTTCCCTGACTACGGCATTCGCGAAGAAGACTGGGTGCCGTTTAGCGACATGGTTCGAGATCGATTGCAGGACGTGATTGAGGATTTGGAAACGCAATTCGTGCTCTTTCGCAAGCCACCTCCGGAATCGGATCAGGTTTTGAGTGTCGGGGTTGGCTTGTATCTCTACAAAGACGATTTAGCGGACGACAGGAAATTTCAGGAAATGCTCGCGACGCTGCTTGATGAGGAGCGAAACGTCGAGCCGAACCAGGGGACTTAAGAAAGTGAAGATTCATTTGCCAAATTCGATGGGATCAATTGCTGCCATTTGCAGTGCGATCTCAGTCGCGGCCCTAGTATCAAGTGTCGCCCAGGCCCAAGG
>JBOGOU010000044.1:0-5501 GCA_050748205.1 Pyrinomonadaceae bacterium
GTACACCAGGTCGCTCTTACTCTTGCTTATGCTGGCCTCCTTTGTTCAGGGTCAGCAGCCGGCGTCTCCTTTACCCGGTTCTGCGGGCAGGAGGGACGGTCAATCTCCTGTAACACCTCAAAAAGTGGACGAGGTAGGCGAGGGCGAAGTCGTCCGCATCACGGCAAATCTTGTTTCTGTCCCAGTCACCGTTATCAATCGCCAAGGCCAATATGTATTAGATCTGCACCAGAATGACTTCCGTGTCTACGAGGATGGTGTAGAGCAGATCATTGCTCATTTCAGTAACGTTGATCGCCCTTTCTCGGTCGTCCTCCTGATTGACACAAGCGGCTCGACGGCACCTTTTCTGAACCAAATCAAAGAAGCAGCTAAAGCCTTTGTCGAACAACTGCGCCCTTCAGACACGGTCCGGCCCGTCTACTTTCATGGCGAGATTAAGTCACTTACTAAGGTAGGCACCAATGACCCGAGGCTGTTAAGCGCGGCGATTGATAAGATGGAGCCAGGTCCCATATTAATGGGCACAAGGCTGTATGACGCCGTTGACTTCGCTATGCGGGTCTTGAAGCCTGAGTCCGCACGCAAGGCGGTCATCCTTTTTACCGATGGTGAGAACACGTGGGGGAAAGCCACTATGAAGAGCACTCTCCAGGAGGCGGAAGAGTCGGATATCATCATGTATACCCTCCAGTATGGCGACATGCCCCCAGACAAATATCTTCAGCGGTTAGCGGACAAGACGGGAGGACGCTACTTCAAGGCTGGTGATACGAGTATGATCAGGCAATCTTTTGCTGGAGTCGCGGACGAACTACGCCGGCAGTATATGATCGGCTACTACCCGAAGGAGCCCGCGCAAAGGGGTCAGGAGAGAAAGATAAAGGTCAAAGTAAATCGTGAGCGTGTAGCTGTTAGAGCCCGTCGATTCTATACTTACAATCGCTAAATACGTTCCTCGAACAAACCAATATGTCCCCCAAACCGACTCGCTTGCTGAAGGTAGTCCTGGTCTTAACTGCTATTACGATGATCGCAGTCTGGCTTCCTCTCATCCGAGGCTTGATGGATGGCGCCTCATACCAGTGGGGAAATTCTTTCCTAAGCTGGTCCTATGGTGGGCAAGGACTCGGTGGCGCTTACTGGCTCATAGCGTTGCAAGCTGCTTTCTGCGTTGCGCTCCTTTATTTGGGCTGGCGTGGAGGACGGCCACCGTTTCACTGGATCTTGCTGCTTTGGAACTTTGCTCACGCGGTTGATGCCTGCTACAACGCGCTGCTGTTTCCCGAAAGGTATCGTTTTCAGGGTGACACTTTGGGGGTAGATGTCTCCTTGGCTTGGGTAGGACCGGTCGTCTTCGGAGGGCTGGCTGTGCTCTCTCTGATCTGGGTTGTAAGCGATCTCAAACGTCATCAAACAAAACCACCGCCCACATGGACGCGCAAGAGTAGGATTCTGCTATGGCTCACCATTGGCATTATCCCCGTCCAATTCTTTTTACTGCGATTCGGGGTCCCGCACGGGACCACAGATCAAATAGGCGTCCTGTTAACTATGCTGCAATGGGCAGTGCTTAACTGGTCCTTCGCGGCTTCAGTGGGTGAACCATTTGCGGTAGCCAATGGATCCCAGCATCCAACACAAACGACAATCACTTCAACCAGGGAAGCGTCAATCCTGGTGAACATCTCATCCGCTGAAGCCAAAAACGATCCACGAAAATACACGAAATATCACTAAAACAATTTCCTGTTCGTTCGTGTGGATTCGTGGATCGATTAACCAGGGCATGCTTAGGTTCGACGTTCATTGAAGCTCTCAATCCACCGAACCACTTGCGGTAGTCAATGGATGGAGGATGTTGGCCTCGAGGTTAAGACCCGTTTACGGCTGAGGTTGGATGCTCGGATCCATTGGCTACCGCAAATGGTTCTGTGTTGAGCAGTGCCGGCCGAGTTGGATGCTTGGATCCATTGGTGCTTTACGTGGGCGACCACGCGAACCTGATCAAGGAGTTTCGGTGAGGACATGCTTGCGGTAAGATGCCTTTCGTGAGGAGTCCAACGGTCTGATACCACGGACTTAGATACGCTAACTTGGCGCGAAACAAATCGCCTGAATGAAGAATTGAAAGCCGGTATTGACAGAGACAAAGAACAAAGGTTGCTGCGTAAATGGCACGAAACGCATTGACCTGTACGCCACACCGGACAAGTCATTGGAGCGGACACGCAGTTAGCGTGCCTTTTATGCAAGGCTTGTGTGTTGCGGCGGTTCGTGCGCGCCGCTCAATTCCGGCGCTGGGCGCTATCGGTTTTGTAAGGAGCTTAGTCATGCGATTATTGTTTTCTGGCGTAATCTTATTCGCAATGTTTTCTTTTGCTTTCTGTCAAACGAAAAACGAAACTTCCGCACAAAATAATGTTGAGCAGGAATTGAAGCAAATTGAAAACGAGTGGCTTAATTCTTATCTACGCGGTGACAAGCAGATGTTTGACCGAATCGTTGCCAATTATTTTACCGGAACGGATGAAACCGGCACATTTCGTACTAAAGCCGAAGAAAAGGCAATTGTTCAAGCCCCGCCTGCTTCCGTCAAGGCTTCTCTGACGAACGAAGATGTTCAAGTGCGCGTATTTGGCCAGATGGCGGTTGTTACGGGACGCATCGTTTCTAAAGTTCAAGGCGGTCTCAATTTTCAATCGCGCTTTACCGATACTTTTGTGAAGCAAAATGGACGCTGGCAAGTCGTCGCTCGGCATTACAGCCGAATCCCGTCGGAGCGCACCGTCATCAATCTCGATTCCAAAATTTATGACGCTTACATCGGTCAGTACGAGCTTGCACCTAATGTTGGTATTAATGTGACAAAGGAAGGTGAGAGGTTGATGAGTCAAACAACCGGGCAGGCGAAGATGGAGTTGTTGCCCGAATCAGAGATTGAGTTTTTCATCAAAGGATTTAGCGCGCAGTTCGTCTTTGTTCGAGATGAAACCGGACGAGTGACGAAGTTAATTATCAATCAGGAAGAACAAAGAGTAACGGCGAAAAGATTAGATTAAGGTTCTTCGCTTGCTACGCCGCGCACGACAAGCGCTTGCAGCGGACCGGAATTAGCATGTCTCTCATCGACAACTTGCCGCGCCCGGCCGCGGGAGCGCGGCGTTGGGCATCTTTTGCTGATTAATCAGATTTGTTCCAGAGAAAGGAGATCATCATGGCTGAAATACCAGGTTTGAAAGCAACGAACGTCGTTCTCGTCCACGGTGGCTTCGTGGACGGCTCGGGTTGGGAAGGCGTCTACAAGATTCTGACGAAGGACGGCTACACGGTCAGCGTGGTTCAGAATCCGACGACATCGCTGGCCGACGATGTCGCCGCTACCAGGCGCATTGTTGCTGCGCAGAAGGGCCCAGTGGTTCTCGTCGGCCACTCCTACGGCGGAGCGGTGATCACCGAGGCCGGCAACGATCCAAAGGTAGTGCGGCTTGTCTATATCGCCGCCTTTGCCCCGGACAGGGGTGAATCGGTGTCCACGCTTATCAAGGATCCACCGCCGGGCGCGCCGGTGCCTCCGATACTGCCACCGCAGGACGGCTATCTATTCCTCGACAAGGCAAAGTTCCCCGCCTCATTCGCGGGTGACGTGGACAAAGAAAGGGCGGCGTTCATGGCAGACTCCCAAGTCCCATGGGGCGTGGAAGCGCTCAGCGGCACGATCAGCGAGCCGGCTTGGAAGACCAAGCCGAGTTGGTACCTGGTGGCCACCGACGACAAGATGATCCCACCAGCGGCCCAACGCTTCATGTCCAAGCGCGCGGGTTCGACTGTCGTCGAGGTCGCGGGCAGTCACGCGATCTACGTGTCGCAGCCGAATGCGGTGGCCGCGCTTATCGAAAAGGGCGCCAGTGAAGTGAGAGCGGCGGCGAACTAAGCCTGGCGAACGCAGGGAACGACTTGTCTGGTGACACGTGGCATCAAACCCTCGGTGAGTTGAATGGTTTCCTCACGGCGATGCCCAACAAGCACTCGTCGTTGGACCGGAGCGCGGAAGAGCACATTCTTTAACTTGAAGGATGGAATCGAGGTTGTTCCTCAATGCCACGCCCGCTGAACAAGATCGTTGTGCTGCTTCGTGTTAGTTAGTTGTAAGAGCTGAACCAATATGACAATCCCTATCTTTGCCACCGTAATCCGCGCTCTTTGGTTTGTTGCCGAAAAAGCACACGCGCTCCGTCATAAGGTAAAGCCTGCCGGCGATTGGGATAAATCATCGTTGACCATCTGGATGGCTGCTGATTTGACCATACCGTTAGGCGTCATTGTCGGTTTCACTGAGATTGGGCGTATACAGACAGACGCCAATCTTCTTGGGTTATGTGGGATTGCTTTCATGCTTGCAGGAATTTGTGTTCGATGGATAGCCATCTACACTTTGGGTAAATATTTCACCCGGAGAGTCACAATTTTGTCTGACCATCGGCTGGTTCAAAGGGGCTTGTACAAATATCTTCGCCACCCATCATACTCAGGGTTCTTGCTTGGCGACTTAGGTTTAGGGTTAGCGTTCTCAAATTGGCTTAGTCTCATCATCATCTTTGTACCGACTCTTGCGGCAGCGTTTTATCGGATGCACGTTGAGGAAAAGGCCCTGGTGCAGGCTTTCGGGAGCGAGTACATTGATTATTGCAGAGCCACCAACCGTCTAATACCGAAACTATATTGAGTGGTTCAAAATACGGGTAGCCCACCAAGCGCTTGCATCGGACCGGAATCAGAGTCTCTCTCATCGAGAACTTGCCGCACGATGCAGTTGTCGCCCGGCCGCTGAAGCGCTTCAGCGTTGGATGGCTGTTGAATTCATTCATCGGTATAATCAGGCCGGAGGTTGAGGATGAAATACAAAGTGGTCCTGAATGAGTCGGAGGAAGGATTCAGCGTGTCGTGTCCTGGTTTGCCAGGATGCTGGTCCCAAGGCGCAACCGAGGAAGAGGCGCTAGAGAATATCCAGGATGCCATTGTTGAGTATCTTGCCGCTGTGGACGAGTTGGTGAAGGGCCAGTATGTCCGAGAGGTAAGGGTTGCGGTTTAGCCGTGCCGAAGATTCCTGGAGTTAATCACCTTGATGCTGTAAGGGCTTTGGAGAAAGCGGGCTTTCGGATTCTCCGCCAAGGAAAGCACATTGTCATGTCTGATGGAATTCGCATCCTCACGATTCCACGGCACAATCCGGTGAATGCATTTACGATGGGTGGTATCGCGCGCGACGCGGGTCTCACGGTAGATCAGTTCAAGAAGCTGCTGTGAGTCGCACGCCATCCAACAAGCGCTTGCAGCGGACTCGCTGGTAGCGGGCCTCTTTGGTAAGTTGAGCAGGAGAGCCGCTGAAGCGCATCAGTGTTATGTGGCTTCATCTAGGCGTGATATAGAAACTCATTAACTTGAGGGATGTTTGAAGTTTCTCGAGTTGTTTGCGAGCTTCACGTTGACCCGCGCTGAAG
>JBOGOU010000045.1:0-19113 GCA_050748205.1 Pyrinomonadaceae bacterium
TTTCTATTCTGATCCGTGTCATCCGCGTTAATCTGTGGCTAATTTCTCTCTCTCTGTGGAAAATGAGTTTTTTTCACAGCTTCTACCGCGAGGTTGTACCGACCCGCTCCATCGAACTACTCAGGCAGCAAGTTGCTGGACAAGGATCATGGCTCGGTTCGCGCGTGCCCAGAAATCTTGCTGCGGATCCCTCGGTGCGTTCCAGAATAAGCTCCCGAATCATCTTCACAAACGCCGGGTGCGTTCCGGCAGTTGAAGCGCGTACCATATTCATCCCAAGCTCTTTGGCAAGCTGACGCGCCTCAGTATCGAGATCGTAAATGATCTCCATGTGATCGGAAACAAAACCAATTGGAGCAATCACGATGTCCGTTGACCCCGCACCTTCGAGTTCTCCCAGATATTCAAGAATGTCAGGACCCAGCCATGGCTGAGCGGGCAAACCACTGCGGCTTTGGTAAACAAGTCTCCAGCCTCCGTGGCCTAGTCGTTCCGCCACCAGTCTACTCGTCTCGAGAAGCTGCGACTCGTATGCACAGTTGACAGCCATCGAATCCGGAATGCTATGCGCAGTGAAAACAATCTGGGCGGAGTCACGACGCGCTTCTGGGATCGTGTCCAGGGCTGCGCGAACGTTTTCCGCGTTTGCTTCAACAAAAAGAGGATGGTTGTAGAAAGCACGAATCTTCACGACTTCCGGCGCGTCTTCGCCGGAGAGTTCCCGGGCATGAGCTATGTTTTCAAGGTACTGACGGCAACTTGAGTAAGAACTGTAGGCCGAGGTCACGAAGGCCAGCGCTTGCTTAATCCCGTCGGTCTTCATTTCACGAAGAGTATCAGCGAGCAATGGATGCCAGTTGCGATTGCCCCAGTAAATCGGCAGATGCGGGCCGTTCGCTTCTAGCTCTCTCTTCAGCGCTGCGATCAACTGTCTATTCTGTTCGTTGATCGGACTGACACCTCCGAACAACTCGTAATGCTTCGCTACCTCGCGCATTCTCTCGGGCGGCACATTTCGCACGCGCAGAACATTTTCCAGGAAGGGCATGACCTGGTCCATTCCTTCGGGTCCGCCGAAAGATACTATCAATAGTGCGTCGTAAGGTTGATTCATCTGAGTAGCCCAGACTTTAGGAAGATCTGAACAAGCGGCACGGACTTTAGTCTGTGAACTCCAGCTGAGACACGCAGACCAAAGTTTGTGCTATTTCAAGCGGCGACACAGACTGAAGTCTGTGCTACTTCGCGCTCATCTCGTGAACGGCGTCGACCAACGCAATCACATTATCGACCGGAGTCTCTGGCAGAATTCCGTGACCGAGATTGAAAATGTGGCCCGGCCGGCCAGCGGCTTGATCGAGAATCTTCTTCGCTTGAGCGCGGATGTGATCTTTTCCCGCAAACAAGGCGACGGGATCGAGATTGCCCATCACCCCGACGTCCTGACCAATTCGCTGCCAGGCTTCGTCAAGCCGAACGCGCCAGTCGAGACCAATAACATCGCCACCGGCCTCGCGCATCAGTTCAAGCAACGCGGACGTTCCAGTGCCGAAGTGAATAATCGGCGTACCGGTCGAGATTTTGCTGATGATGTTGCGCGTGTGAGGTAAGACATACTCACGATAGTCTTCGGGAGCCAGACAGCCAACCCACGAATCAAATAGCTGCACAGCTTGCGCTCCTGCGGCAATCTGAGCGTTCAAATACTTAACCAGAGCGCGCGAGATCAAAGACATCATTGCGTGCCAGGCTCCGCTGTCGCCGTACATGAGTGACTTTGTTTGAATGTAGTTTTTTGAGCCGGCGCCTTCGATAATATAGGAGGCAATTGTGAAGGGAGCTCCTGCAAACCCAATGAGGGGCAAGTTATCCGGGAGCGCGCGCCGAGTTTGGCGGATTGCCTCAAAAACGTATTCGAGAGCGGCAACCTCCTCTACCTCTTGAAGTCGATCTACGTCAGAGGCAGTGCGCACCGGATTATGAATTGTTGGACCCTCACCCCGAGCAAACTCGAGCTCGAGTCCCATGGGCTCAATAATCAAGAGGATGTCAGCGAAGATTATGGCTGCGTCGACTCCCAGCCGCTCGGCGGCCGTGACCGTAACCTCGGCAGCCAGCGACGGGGTCTTGCAGAGCTCGAGAAAACTACTCCTGGCGCGCAGTTCCCGGTAATCGCCCATGTACCTGCCAGCCTGCCGCATCAACCAAATTGGAGTGTAGGGGACAACCTCACGCCGGCAGGCTCGCATGAAAGGGCTGTCACTGCAGCCGGTGGTGTGACTTACGCTGGGTTCGGCGACCAAATTTATACCTTTCCAGAACTCGGACAATTTCGAACTTTAGTGCGGGATCAGACGTTCAACTGGCCATCGAGAATCGAGATCCAGTGTACTGTTCCCGCTCAACTGAATTGGTGCAAAGCTTGATTCAGACTACAATATACCGCCCCTTAGAAGGTAGCGCAGGTGGCGCATAGAAAGTTGTCATAAATCAGCACCTTGCGGTGTTTGCATCCTGAGAGCGGTGATCAATGAGCGGACAAGCTAGAGCCTTGATAGACTCAATGCCTAAGGAAATCGCGACTGCGGCGACCGCCCTCAGTTTCGATGAGGCGTTTACGCTTCATCACCGGGCAGTCTTCCGGACTGCCCGCGCAGTGGTGAGGGACCCGGCTTTGGCCGAGGACGTTACTCAGGAGGTCTTTCTTCGACTTTATCGCAACCTTGACGTCACGCCCGGCGAAGAACTTCTTCGCGCGTGGCTTTTGCGCGTAACACTAAACGTAGCGCGCAATACGTTGAGAGGTCAAAGCCGTTCGATGGCTCGCGATAATGAGTATCAGAAGGCGTCCAAGATAGACAGCTGGTTCACCCCACCCGAGGAAGATTACGAACGCCGGGTGGCGATCGAAGAGGCGCGCCGCGCGCTTGATAAGATCAAGGAGCCGATGCGAAGCTGCCTGCTTCTGAAACAGCAGGGACTTTCCTATCGCGAGATTGCCAATACGTTGTCCTTGAAGGAAACGAATGTTGGCAGTCTTGTGGCGCGTGGCCGAAAAGAGTTTGTCAGGGTGTACGGCAAAATCGGAGGAACTCGATGAGAGAGTGTTTGGATGAAGGAATTCTGCAAAGCTATTTTGACGGTGAGCTTTCGAGCGACCAGATGGAGAGCGCCAGTTCGCATCTAGCCGCGTGCGGCAGGTGTGCTGCGGCGGCCCGTGAACTTGAAGGCGAGGCAAACTTGCTTCGGAATGCTCTCGCGCCAGAGTTTGAGGCGACGGTGCCAACCGAACGCTTGCGCCGGCGGATTGATGCGGCAGTCACGGGGCTGTCCTCGTTTAATCAACGTGAACAGCAATTTGCACTGCCGGCCGCAGTTGGCTGGCTCAAGTCTCTCGGGTCTCTCTTTGCGATCACTCCCCAGCGAGCATTTGGTTACGCCGGTCTTGCTGCCGTGTTGGTATTCGGCGTTGTCTTCGGGCTGATTTGGAGGCAACAACCAGCCTCACCACGCGTTGCGCAATCAGTCGGCGTGGAAGGCCCAGCATCTGTAAGCAAGACGGTGAACGGAACTGAAAGCGTAGCGCCTGTTGTTGCGCCCGGGCCCGGTCCAGTCGCAGCCGTCAAGACCGGCGGTGCCTACAAAGGTCCTAACGTAAAACCCCAACCGGCCGTTACCAGTCAAACAGTCGCTAAAGTAAAGCTGCTGCCAGGCGAGCGTAGCTACCTAAAGAACATAGCCGCCCTGGATTCGACGATTAAGGCGAATAGCAGTCGGCCAATGAGGCCGGCGCTGCAGGCTGAATACGAAAGGAATCTGGCTGTCGTTAATCGTGCGCTTGCGGCTACACGCAGTGCAGCCAAGAAGAATCCGAATGATCCGGACGCCGCTGAGTTTATGTTCGCTGCTTATCAGAGCAAGTTGGATCTTCTAAACACAGTGGCTGATGCACGAGTCTATAACAGGCAACCTTGAAAAGGTCAGGTTTGAAGTACCAATGAAGTTTCGAGTTGTACATATCTGTTTAGTGCTGATTGTTTTGACCGCAAACGTTTGGGTCAGCCCAGCGCGGCCCGAAAACGACGAGCGCTCCCAGAAGGTTGAGCGAACCATTGCGGTCGACCCTGCAGTGACCGTTTCGCTTTGTGTCATGTCCGGCAACGTCAGCGTACGCGGTTGGGACAAGAATGAAGTTTCAGCCCGCTCCTCCGATGCGGCGCAGATTGAGCTGAGACGAAGGGATGTACCCGGTGCTGCCGGTCAGGCGATGAAGCTGGAAGTATTCGTTGTTGACAAGGCTGACGCCCTGCGGGTGAAAGACAATTGCCAGGCATACAGTGATCTGGAGCTAAATGTGCCGCGCACGGCATCGGTGCACGTGCAGACCCGGGACGGCGACATCAGCATCGCCGAGGTTGGGATGGCATTCGCCGGAAGCCAGAACGGCGACATCTGCATTGAGCGTGTGTCGCGGGCAGTCGAGGTTGACAGTGTCAGCGGTAGCATCTCAATCAAGAATTCGACCGGTCGCGCAAGTGTCACCTCAATCGGCGGTGGCATAGAAGTCGTCAACCTGCGGCCATCGGCGCCACCTGATTCCTTCGAAGCAGTTAGTGTGAGCGGCGATTTGACTCTTACTGGAGTGAGCCATAGTAAATTCAATGCCCGGACTACATCCGGAAACATGCACCTCAGCGGACCGCTGACGCAAGGCGGTCGTTATGGATTTAAGACAACGTCAGGCGACGTGACCCTCACGTTGCCAGCCAACTCGTCTTTCAGTCTCAAAGCTTTGATATCGAACGATGGGGAAATCATCACTGACTTTCCCTTGACGATTATGCCTGACACTCCGCCTCCTACAACTCCCGCTCCCTCTGCCCCGGCGGTCAGCGGGGTTCCTCCGAAGGGACAGCCACCAGCTGCCCCGGCGCCATCTGCGGCGCCAAAAGCTTCTCCCGCGGCAACCATAGTAAAAGTCACGCCCCAGATTAGTAGGGTGGTAGTGACGGCGCCGGTTGTTGCTGGCCCGGTCTACACGCTACGCCGCTTTAACGCCGTGTGCGGCGATGGTGATGCGACCATCTCTGTGGCTTCGTTCAGCGGCACACTCCACCTGCAAAAAGAAGGTAACTGATAGACGTTTTCGCTGTTGCGTCGACGCGGTGCTGCCCTCATCATTTCGGGAATCGGGAGCGATAGGGTCAGGTCATTTTCCATTTATCATTTTCCATTTTTCATTTGTCATTTCCTTCATTGATAGCGTTCTTTTTTCGAGGTAATGGGACTCAGAAGTCGTTCTAAATGAAGAAATGACAAATGGAAAATGATAAATGGAAAATGTCAAATACTTGCCACAAATAAATTCGGCATGGTGTTCTGGTAATAGAGCAACGCAGACGGGCCGGGAGCGGTAGTAGTAAACCTCCAAGGTAGCTGTTCCCGGCCCGGAAAATGTTAGAACGGTGAGCAAGATGCAAACAGAACTAACCGAAAAGAAGAGATATAAAGTGATACTGATTCTGCTGGTTGGCCTCGCCGCTTTTTCGACGACCATGAAGGACCTGAATCACCTTCAGGAGATGGTTGCCGGCTTACAGCAGTTCAAAAACGAGTGGCTTGGTGATGGTCTGACGACTGTCACTGCGAAGAACACCTCAACGGCGGAGAGTTGGTGTGCGAATGAAGTTTCTCAGAGGACAGCGTCTGCCGCTGAGTTTCGCTGGAGTGGTCGGGTTGCCCCAGGCATGGCAATTGAGATTAAGGGAATCAACGGAGACATAAGCGCGGAACCTGCTGCCGGCACCGACGTCGAAGTGGTTGCGTATAAGAAATCAGCACGCAGCAATCCAGATCAAGTGAGCATTAAAGTCATCGAGCATGCGGGCGGAGTTACCATCTGCGCTATCTATCCCAGTGAAGATCCTGACAAGCCTAATACCTGCGAGCCCGACAAAGGCGGTCAGATGAGCGTTCGCAACAACGACGTCAACGTAGATTTCTCGGTACGTGTACCGTTCGGAGTGGGGTTTGTCGGACGCACAGTCAACGGCGAAATAAGCGCCTCTTCATTAGCGGGAAATGTCATATCGCACACGGTCAACGGCGCGATAAAGATTTCCACCAGCGGATATGCCCAGGCGAAGACTGTTAACGGTGAGATCTCCGCAAAGATCGGCGATTCAAACTGGCCAGACAGTCTCGAGTTCAAGACTGTTAACGGAGAAATATCTTTGGATCTGCCTGCCACTACTAGTACCGAGGTCCGCGCAGATACAATTAACGGCGAGATATCGTCGGACTTTCCGCTGAGCATGCTGGGTAAGATAACTCGGAAACATCTGAGTGGCAGGATTGGAAACGGTGGACGCTCGCTTGTTTAAGACCCTCAACGGGAGTATTAACCTGCGGCGCTCAAGTTAGATCATAGATCATAAAAAACAACTAAGTATATTGAGAGAGAGAAGAGAATTGACGATGCTGACAAAAGTCCTGATCGCAGTAATGGTTTTGAGCGGCGCTCTGATGAGCGCGTCGAGCGGAAATGCGTCGAGAGTTCAGGTTGGTGTTAATCGCAACCCAGAAGCTGAAAGCTCCCTGCCCGGCCACGCCCCGGGAGAGGAAGTGCGCGAAGAGTTTCACCAAACCTATCCCCTTTCGGAAAATGGTCGCCTGAGTCTCGAGAATCTCAATGGCGGGGTGCGCATTGCCGTGTGGGATCGCAGTGAAGTTCAGGTGGATGCCGTTAAGCGTGCATACAGACGCGAACGACTGAATGAGGCGAAGATCGAAGTAAGCGCTTCGGCTGATGGCATCAGGATAAAGACAGTCTACCCGGACTGGAACCAGACTTTTACTGATGACGCAAAGGGCCGGTACAACAATCCGGCTGTCGTGGACTATTCCCTCACGGTGCCCCGGAGGACCCGTCTGGAGTCTATAGATCTTATCAACGGCTCACTCGATGTCGATGGTGTGGAAGGCGATGTAAAGGCTTCGTCGGTGAACGGTCGCGTGGTTGCGCGGGGTCTCACGGGCGTCGCAAAGCTCTCAACCGTCAACGGCACCCTGGAAGCTACCTTTGCAAAGCTGGACGAGGCGAAGGCGATTTCGCTTGGGTCGGTAAATGGCAATGTGGTGCTGATCATTCCCTCCGATGCAAACGCTATTGTCAGAGCCGGCACGGTACACGGAGCTATCAGGAATGAATTTGGGCTGGAAGTGCAGCATGGAGACTACGTCGGCCACGAGCTTTATGGACAACTAGGCAGCGGGGGGCCACGCATAAGGCTGGGAAACGTGAACGGAGGCATTTCGATCAAGCACGCCCAGGATGGTCGTCCCTTGAGCCAGGCGACCTGCTTGCTTCCGGACAAGGACAAGAACAAGGACAAGGCGAAGGATGACGAGGACCGTGACGAAGACAAGGAGGCGCGACGCGCTGAGCGCGCCGAACAGATCGATGCCGACAGAATCAGGCGTGAGGCGCAGGCCGAGGCGCAACGGGAAGTTGAGAGAGCCATGCGCGAGGCTCAGCGAGAAATTGAGCGCGCGCAGAGAGAGATTCAGCGTGAGGCCCAACGTGAGGTGCAGAGAGAATTGCGTGAACAAATGCGTCGGGCGGCCCGCGGTGAAGGCGAGGGTGCAGGAGAAGGCAAGGGAGTCGGCAGGGGTTCGGGTAGGGGTAGCGGAAGAGTAATTGTTAACAAAGGTCTTACTGAGTACGAGTCAAAGAGCTTTGCGGTCACGGGCTCTCCGCGCGTCAATATCATGACGTTTGACGGCGCCATTAGTGTTCACGGTTGGGACAAATCCGAAGTGATGTACAAGGCTAAGAAGCATGGCTCCGACGAGCAGGAGATCAAGCAGGTAGTTATTCAAACCGAACAACAGGGTTCCGCGGTTTCCGTTATTGCCAGATCTGAAGAGAGCAATGGCTCGGCATCCCTGGACGTTTATGTCCCGCGCAAAGCGACGCTGCATGTTTCTTCGGACGACGGTGAGTTGAGTCTTGAAGGTGTGTCCGGAGATCTCACCTTGCGCACCGGAGATGGCGCGATCAAAGTATCCAACGGCGGCGGCCAGCTGGAGGTTAATACCGGCGACGGAGAGATCCGGATCACGGACTTTGAGGGGCAGGTTGATGCACGCACTGGCGATGGAGCCATCTCTCTCGAGGGCAAGTTTACCGGCCTGACTGCTCGAACCGGCGACGGCTCAATCTCACTTTCAGTTCCGGCCAATTCGGACTTCACCATTGAAACGAATGCCGAAGGCATCGAAAACGCGGGTTTGACTGTTTCTGAAGATCTTGCTCCTTCGAAGCGTGTGAGACGTTGGCGAGTGGGTCGCGGCGGAAACGTCTTTGTTCTTAACACTGGGGATGGAAAGATCGTTCTCAATTCCCGATAAGTAAAAAAGAAGTCAAGATTGCCTATCGCCCGGTGGCACGGGCGTCGCCCGTGGCTCACGCGCAAGATGCGCGGCCACAACAGTCCGAGAAATATCAATGAAGTCCGTATTTCTAACTATTTCTCTAATCATCCTCTGTTTTGGCTGCGCCTTTGCACAAACAGCTACGTCCGCGGCCGTCTCGGCACCGGCGCCATCGCCAACAGCTGAAAAAGCTGCAAGCACTTCGGATTCTTCGGACCCACCGAGCGTTAAGCCGGCCACCCCCAAGGCAAAGGGAGTAGTCTCCCTACCTCCGGAAAAAGCGCAGCCTATTTCCATCCCTCGTTTCGACGCGGCGCCAGTGATCGACGGCAAGCTCGACGATGACATTTGGAAGAAGGCCGTCGTGCTGAAAGACTTCTATCAGGTTCAGCCCGGTGACAATATTCCGCCGTCAAAACCAACCGAGGTCCTGGTCGGTTACGATCCGAAGTTCCTTTATCTTGCATATCGGGCCTTCGACGAGCCAGATAAAGTACGCGCTAATGTGGCTAAGCGCGATGCGATCTTCGATGACGATTACGTTGGTCTCTTTTTCGATACCTTCAATGACCAACGCAAAGCATACGAGATGAACTTCAATCCACTCGGCATTCAAGCCGATGGCGTACTGACTGAAGGCCAGGGCGAAGACTTCAGTGTTGACATGGTGGTCGAATCCAAAGGACTGGTAACCAGTGACGGTTATACAGTGGAGATAGCAATTCCCTTCAAGTCGCTGCGCTACACGGCGGGTAAAGGAAAGTTGTGGGGGGTCCACTTCTATCGTCGCATCAAGCGCTTCAACAACGAGCTTGATATGTGGATGCCCCTCAACCGCGACCAGTCAAGTTGGCTCTCTCAAGCAGGTCACTTCACCGGGCTGGAAGGTCTCTCTACGGAACGCACGCTGGAGTTAATTCCCAGTTTGACTCTGTCGGAAACCGGTAAGCGCAAGGCGCCTGTGACGGCGGCGCAAATCGCCCAGGGTGGACGGTTCGTGAATGAACCGATCAAGTTTGATCCAGGACTCACCGGAAAATACAGCATCACGCCAACTGTAACGCTCGACTTTGCTTTGAACCCCGATTTCGCCCAGGTTGAGGCGGACCAGGTGGTGGTGACGGCCAATCAGCGCTTCCCTATCTTCTTTGAAGAAAAGCGTCCTTTCTTCCTGGAAGGCATCGATATCTTTCGCACGACGATCGCGGCGGTGCACACACGCGCCATCATCGATCCGGATGTCGCGGTGAAACTGACAGGAAAGGTTGATCGCAACACATTCGGGTTGCTTGTGGCTTCGGACAATGGACCGGGTAACTTCAGTGAGGACGAGCGGATAAGCGCCGACCCGAGGCTCGTCGACAAGAATGCGCAGGTAGGCGTACTCCGCTTGAAGCGAGATATTGGCAAGAGTGATTCCTTCATTGGCTTTCTGGCTACTCATCACCGCTTTGTCGACCGATACAACGAGTTAGGCGGGTTCGACGGGCGCTTTCGTTTCGACAAGCAGACCACGTTTTCCTGGCAAGCGCTCGCTACGCATACGCGGCGCCCCTTCTTCTTTCCCGATGAAGGCCGCACCTTCGACCGCAAGAAGAATGCCTTCATCTACGCCTTCGATCTAAACAAGGACGGCAGGCACTTCGGCTATGATTTTTCGGGAGTTGGGCGGACGCGTTTCTACCGCTCGGAAGTAGGTTTCAATCGCCGGGTAAACACCAACAATCTGAACTGGTTTATCCGTTACAACTCTGAGCCAAAGCCCAAAGCCAAACTAACCTCCTGGCGGGTCTACACAAACCTGTCGACGAACTTCGACTGGCAAGGCAATCTTCAGAATTTCAACGACGAATTACAGCTCCAGCTTAGCTTCCCGCGACAAACGTATTTCGGAATCGGGAATGAT
The DNA here is from genome assembly GCA_050748205.1 of Pyrinomonadaceae bacterium. Classification (GTDB taxonomy): domain Bacteria; phylum Acidobacteriota; class Blastocatellia; order Pyrinomonadales; family Pyrinomonadaceae; genus PSRF01. Next base: position 10,343 of record JBOGOU010000045.1, read on the forward strand.
AAGGGTTACGAACGGGTTTTTGAAAGTGAGTTTGGGCCCACTCGTAAAGCTCTTCCGAATTGTCTTCTCAATAACACTTGCACCTTCGCCGGAGACGACAACGAGCGTTCGACCTCGCACAGGGGCGTGTACTTTTTCGCTGGTTCCACGCTTAACAAACAGTGGAACTTCAACGTTTTTGGCAACCGTCGCTGGGGAGATTTTGACTTTGACTTCGGCGCCGGTCCCAAGTTTCCGCGCGTCAGTGCCGGCGCAGTCGCCGCCCGCAATGCCGCGACTACGGGTTTATGCGGCGGGGAAACCCCGCCCCCCATTTGTAATGCGCCGCAAGACCCGGGACCAGGCGACTTCTTTCACATCGATGGGGGAATAAACTACCAGCCAACCAGCGAGTTGCGTTTGAGCCTGAATTTCACGAAAGAGCGGCTCAGACGCTATGACACGAAGCTTTTAGCGTTTGACGAGAATATCGTTTCACTCCGCGGCACCTATCAGTTCACTCGTTTCATATTTGCGCGGGCCCGCGCGGATTATGATTCTCTAGCGTCTAATGTGAAGGGTCAGTTCTTGCTGGGTTGGACGCCAAACCCGGGTACGGCCTTATATATCGGCTACAACGATGACCTGAACCGGCGCGGATTCAATCCCTTTAATGGACAGTTGGAGCCAGGATTTCGTCGTAATGGGCGAACATTTTTCATCAAGATGTCCTATCTGTTTCGCAGGAGTTTTTAAGTTTTGACTGTATGAAAAGACTCTTCTTCCTTACCATCGCTCTGAACCTGCTTGCAGTGACGGCCCTCGGGCAGGCGACTGGAAGCAAACCTCCCGCAGAGCCAACGGCAGCCGCACCCGCGCCGGCAGTTTCTTCGTCGCCCGCGCCTCCCGCTTCGCCGAACAGCCTAACGACCGCAACACCGGCAGCGTCACCGATCACGGCTGCGACTCCCGCAGCGACCGTCACGCCAAATGCTACCGCGACCTCCTCCCCGGCCTCAGCAACTGCCGCGCCGGCTGCGAAGGGCGCCGTCGTGGTTCCACCCGAGAAGGCAAGCCCGGTAACCGTTCCGAAGTTTGCTACGCCGCCAGTTATCGATGGGAAGTTGGATGACGCTGTGTGGACGAACGCGGCGGTACTTAAGGATTTTTACCAGATTGATCCCGGCGACAACATTGCTCCGTCGAAACCGACCGAAGTCTTAGTTGGTTACGACACTAAGTTTTTGTATATCGCGTTCCGAGCTTTCGATGAACAGGACAAAATCCGGTCCACGGTAGCCAAGCGCGACAGCATTTGGAACGACGATTATGTTGGCTTCTACCTCGACACTTTCAATGACAAACGTAAAGCCTTCGAGATGTTTTTCAATCCGCTGGGCATCCAGGGCGATGGTGTAATGACTGAGGGACGTGGTGAAGACATGAGCGTGGACATCCTGATGGAGTCGAAAGGAATCATCAGCGAGACCGGCTACATTGTCGAGATTGCCATTCCCTTCAAGTCGATCCGCTACGAAGCAGGCAAGGGCAAGCTTTGGGGAGCGCATTTCTTCCGTCGCATTCAGCGAAACAACCGAGAACTCGATTCCTGGATGCCGTTCTCGCGCAGCATAAGCGGCAATATGAACCAGGCTGGCCACCTGACGGGGCTCGAAGGGAATCCTGGCGGAGCGCACGATTGAATTGATCCCGAGCTTGACTCTGTCCCAGGACGGTCGATTCGTGCGCACATTTGGTGTTTTCCCCGGAACGGCGGCCGCCGCGGCAGACCCGGGGCGAATAGTAAACGAGCCAATTAGGTTTGATCCTGGACTCACGGCCAAGTTTATTCCTAGTTCGGCCATTACGCTCGATCTGACAATCAACCCTGATTTTGCGCAGGTTGAAGCTGATCAGCTGGTGGTCACGGCCAATCAGCGCTTCCCAATCTTTTTTCCAGAAAAGAGACCGTTCTTTCTGGAAGGTATTGATATTTTTCAAACGCCGATCACCGCAGTGCATACGCGCGCCATAGTGGATCCAGATATTGCCGTAAAGACCACTGGGAAGATAGGTCGGAATAGTTTTGGCATCATTGCCGCTAGCGATAATGGACCGGGAAACTTGAGCGCCGATGACCGCGGAGCGCTTAGATCCTGCCTGGAACGCAGAGAGCTCAATCCACTCGTCACCTGTAACAACGAACGCTTTGTCGACAAGAACGCGTATATCGGCGTATTGCGTCTCAAGCGTGACGTTGGCAAGGAAAACAGTCTGGGCATCCTCGCGACCAGCTACAATTTCATCGAAAAGCACAATCAACTATTTGCTATTGACGGGCGCTTCAAACTCGACAAGCAAACGACCTTCACTTTTCAGACCCTCGGCACAACTTCGAGAAACTTCTTTTTTGATCCGAACGACGATGTCACGAGATACCGTACCGGCAACGGATTTGGCTACACGACCAACTATAGCAACTCCGGAAGGAACTGGGGCTACGAATTTGGCGCCGACGGCTTCACTAAAGACTATCGAGCAGACGTTGGGTTTTTTCAGCGCACAAATTCAAACTTTAGCTATGGCTTCCTGCGTTACAACTCTGATCCGAATCCTAAGAAAACGCTAATCTCTTATCATCTTCATAACTTCACGCATATTGACTACGACTGGCAAGGAAGAATGTATACCTGGGAGGCTGAAAATCTCGTCGAGCTAAGTTTGCCGCGCAGCACTTACGTCGGCGTTTGGTGGGAGCCTGGTTACGAGCGGTTGTTTGATCACGAGTTTGGACCGACGCGCCAAGCAAAGCCCTGTAATCCTTTTGGGGGGACCAACGGATGTACGTTTTATGGTGCGGATAACGAGCGCTCGTCGAATAAGCAGCACATTTCTGTTTATGCGGGCTCCCAATACAACAAGAAATTCCAATTCAACGCACAGTTTACCTATCGTTTCGGGCACTTCGATCTCGACTTCGGCAGCCTGCCGAAGTATCCGCGAGTAAGTCCGCCGGCAGTAAGAGCTCGCGAGGCCACTGCGATGGGATTATGCAGCGATCCTCCGGACGAGCGACCTGACTTCTGTTTTGCGCCCCAGGATCCGGGTCGCGGAAACTTACTGCAAGTGAACGGCGGAATTACATACCAGCCCACTAATGAACTTCGAACTTCGATAAGTTTGAATAAGCAACGTCTGGTCCGGAATGACACCGGGTTGGTAGCCTTCGATGTCAATATTCTGACCTGGCGCGGCACCTATCAATTCACCAAAGCCACGTTTGCGCGAGCGATCATCGACTACAACACGCTTAACTCTCGCGTGAGAGCACAGTTTCTCGCTGGTTGGACACCGAGCCCCGGCACATCGTTCTATGTTGGCTACAACGACGACATGAACTATGACAGCCTGCATCCGTTCACGAGGGAGATTGTTCCTGGTTTCCGCCGGAACAGCAGGACCTTTTTCATAAAAATGTCTTACCTGATTCGGAAGAGTTTTTCCCGGAAAGACTAAAGCCCTTTTTGGAGTGCGCCGGCAGAGCGAAGCGGCGACGGCGCTTTGGAATGGCATCGAGACTCAGCTGTCTTTAGAACGTAAGAACTGCATGAACCTCATCCAAAGCGATGTCGCGCTGCGCTATCCAAAGCGGTGTCGCGCTGCGCTTGCCACCGCACTCCAAATTTGCCTCTTCCCCCAACATTAAGGAATTGATTAGCCTGCGTGGTAAACTCTTATCCCCAGTAAGATCCATACAGTCTGCCAAATAGGGGATAGATTCAAAGCTGTGTTTTGTAGTTTAAGAAACTGGCCACTAAGGCTCGCCGGAGTGCTGTCTATCGCTTTTGCGCTGCTCTTGAGCGCCTGTAAGAGCGACTACCCGGCATCCACGCGTCAAAACCGGCCGGACGATGCCCGGGCCGCGCGGCAGGTCAAAACTGCGCGGGTAGAGGAGACACCGTTTGGAGAGGCCGTGACCGTTAACGGGACTCTGGCGGCTTACGATCAAACGACTGCCAGCGTTAAGGTTCCCGGACGGCTGCGTTCTATTACCGTCGACCTCGGCAGTGTTGTGCGAAGAGGTCAGGTAATTGCCCAGGTTGAGCAGCAGGATTACAGCCTGCGTGTGCAGCAGGCGGAAGCGGCCCTTGCGCAGGCGCGGGCGCGACTCGGTTTATCACCCGATGGCCGCGACGACAGGGTGGATGCAGAGCAGACTGGAACGGTCAGGCAGGCCCGCGCAGTGCTGGACGAAGCGCGCGTCAATCGCGACCGGTCAGCAAGACTAGTTGAACAGGGCGTCGTAGCCCGCTCCGAATTTGATTCGGCCGACTCAGCTTACAAAGTTGCGTTAAGCCGCTATCAGGACGCCATTGAAGAGATCCGTAATCGCCAGGCGCTGCTCGCCCAGCGTCGCTCGGAATTGTCCCTGGCGCGGCAACAGCTCGCGGACACGTCCGTCTACGCCCCGCTGGATGGGATTGTGCAGGAAAAGCGTGCCAGCGTTGGCGAGTACCTGGCGGCGGGCGCTCCTGTAGTTAATATCGTGCGCATGGATCCACTGCGACTCCGGGCCGAAGTTCCGGAGCGCGACGCGCACAACGTTCGGTCAGGTCAGAACGTCAGAGTTACCATTGACGGCGACACGAATATTTATGTAGGACAGATCATGAGGCTGAGCCCCGTGATAGCCCAGCAGAGCCGGATGCTTATGGTCGAGGCAGACGTTCGCAATAACGGAAAATTGCGTCCCGGGTCTTTTGCCCACGCGGAAATCGTAACTAATGATGCGAAAATGGCCGTAACCGTTCCCAGCAAGGCAATTGTTACGTTTGCGGGCATCGAGAAGGTAATTGTGGTGCAAAATGGTAAAGCGCTGGAGAAGCCCGTCACGACTGGTCGAAGAAATGGCGAATGGACGGAAATTGTTGCCGGCGTAAACGTGGGAGAGCAGGTGATTGTTGATCCTGGCAACCTGCAATCGGGACAAGCAGTCGAAGTGGTGGAGTAATCCGATTTTTGATTTTTGATTTGAGATTTTTGATTGTGACCAACCTCACCTTGGAGCACATTTGATGGATGAAGAAGAGTTAAAGAAGCGGACGAAACGGTTTGGGTTACGAATAATGAAATTGGTAGCTGCGTTGCCAAAAACACCTCAAGGCAGGACGGTGGGCGGGCAGTTAGTTCGCGCCGGAACTTCCGTTGGCGCAAATTATCGAGCAGCGTGCCGGGCGCGCTCGAGAGCAGAGTTTACTGCTAGACTTGGCGTCGTTGAGGAAGAAGCCGACGAAAGCGGCTATTGGTTGGAAATGATTATCGAAGGAGGGCTCATGAAGGCCAAGCTCGTGACGAGCTTGTTAAATTAGGCGAATGAACTCGTTGCCATCATGACTAGCTCTCGGATAACGATACGTAGGAAGCAACTTGCGGATCAGCGGAACGCAACGCGAGTGATCAAATCAAAAATCAAAAGTTAAAAATCTAAATACCTTCGTGCAAAAGCTCGCTGAAATCTGTATCCGCCGACCAGTCTTCGCGACAATGATCGTGCTTTCGCTGGTCGTTGTTGGCGCGGCGAGCTTCTTCCGTCTCGGCGTCGATCGATTTCCTTCTGTTGACCTGCCTACTGTCAGCGTCCGCACCGGCCTTCCGGGTGGTGCGCCCGAAGAAGTTGAGTCGCTTATCACCCAGCAGATAGAAGAAGTTGTTAACACGGTGGATGGAATCGACGAATTGCGCTCCATTTCGGCGCAGGGGTCGTCGTTCGTCATTGCTACCTTCAAGCTGGATCGCAATCTTGAAACTGCCGCCCAGGACGTACGCGACCGCGTCAGCACGTTGGGTCGTAGATTGCCGGAAGACGCGACGCCGCCAGTGGTGCAGAAGTTTGATAACGACAGCACACCGGTCATCACCATCGCGCTTACAGCAGACCGCTCGATCCGCGAACTTACCGAACTTGCCGACAAAACAGTCCGCGTGCAACTCGAGCGCGTGGCCGGGGTCGGAGAGGTGCGAGTTGAGGGCGGCTTGGAACGCGCGATTAATGTCTGGATCGATGCTGAACGACTGGCTGCTTATCAGATTCCCATAACTGCCGTGCGGGACGCCCTGGCGCGTCAAAACGCAGACGTGCCCGGCGGAAATGTGGACACCGGACGCGAAGAGCTGGTGCTGCGCACACTCGGCCGCTTCACCGAGCCGCGCGCATTTGAAGAATTAGTAATCGCCAACATTAATGGTTCTCCAGTGCGCCTGCGCGACGTGGGTCGAGTGGAAGATGGGACCAAGGAGCAGCGATCGCTCTCCCGTCTAAATGGCGTGCCAACTGTCTCGTTGGAGATTCGGCGACAGTCAGGCGCTAACACGATAGAGGTCATCTCAGGACTCAAGAGAGAGTTACCGCGCGTGGCCTCCCAGCTTCCCGCAGACGTCAAGCTGGAAATCATTCGCGACCAGTCGCGTTACATCGAAGCCGCTCTGCGCGAGATCCAAAAGCACCTGATCATGGGCAGCATCCTCGCGAGCCTGGTCGTATTTTTCTTCATGCGCTCCTGGCGCTCGACGGTAATTGCCGCCGTGGCCATTCCTTGCTCGGTGATTTCTACCTTCGGCATGATGCGGGTCCTGGATTTCACGCTTAACAGCGTGACGATGCTGGCCCTGGTGTTGATGGTCGGCGTGGTTATCGATGATGCCATCGTCGTGCTGGAGAACATTTTCCGCTTCATTGAAGAGAAGCGCATGGGCCCGAAGGAAGCGGCGAAAGAGGCCACCAGAGACATTGGCCTCGCGGTCCTTGCCACTACTCTTTCTCTAGTTGTCATATTTCTGCCCGTTTCCTTCATGTCGTCCATATCCGGACGATTTCTATATCAATTCGGAATCACGGCCGCCGTCGCGATCATGGTCAGCTTGCTCGTTTCCTTCACGCTGACGCCAATGATGAGTTCAAGGCTGATTAGAGTGGAAGAGGCAGGCGGTCATGGTGCACCGGCGTCCCGGCGCGGCTTCTACAGATGGATCGATGCTGCTTACACCCGCATGCTGTCCTTTGCCATGCGTCACCGGTTGGCGATCTCCTTGGTGGCGTTGGCGGTGATTTTTTCCAGTGTCCCGCTTTACCGCGCAGTCAAACAGGAGTTCATCCCGACGAACGTCGACGAGGCCGAGTTTGAGGTAAACATCAATGGCCCTGAGGGTGCCAACCTGTCAGTAATGAACGAAAGCATGCAGGCGATCGAGAAAGAAATCCTCGCGACGCCCGGCGTACGTCTCGTGCTTTCAAACGCGGGCGGAGGTTTTCTTGGCGGACTTAACCAGGGACGCGCTTACGTGCGAATTGCACCCCATGAGGAGAGAACTCTTTCGCTTGGTCGCCTGTGGACCGAAACCAAAAACGGAAATCCCTTCAAGGCATTTCGTGGAAATTACAGCCAGCAGGATGTGATGCAGGAGGTGCGGAGCCGGTTAAGGAAATTTGCGCCGATGCGAGCGGGCGTCCGGAACGCACCGTCGTTCAATTTCGGCGCCGGCGGGCGTTTCGATATCGACTTTGTTTTGCGTGGTCCGGAAATACAGGCGCTTTCGGATTATGCTGATGAACTCGTCAAGCGATCCGAAAAGCTGGGCGGCATTGTTGACGCCGATACCTCTTTGAAACTCAACAAACCAGAGTTGCGCGTGGCAATTGATCGTGAGCGGGCGGCGGATCTGGGTGTTGACACCTCAGATATCGCAACGAGCTTGCGTGTGATGGTCGGGGGAGACGAGGAGGCATCGCGGTTCAGAGATGAATCCGTTAACGAAACCTACGATGTGCAATTGCGTCTGATCCAGGGCGATCGCAATGACGTTCCAACCATTGGTCGCCTTTACGTACCGTCGTCCCGCGGCGGGCTGGTGCGACTCGATAATCTGGTTAAAATCACAAGAGAGACGAGCCCGTCCCGCATCGACCGTCTGGATCGAGAAAGGCAGGTTTCGATGCGTGCTTCGGTGGCGCCCGGTTTTGCGCTCGCGGACCGAATAGAAGCGTTGCGCGGCGCTGTCGCCGACATGAATCTTCCACCGGCCTATACCACGACCGTCTCCGGCAGGGCCCGAGAGCTTGAACGCACGTTCACAGAATTTGTGTGGGCGTTTGTACTGTCAATAATCTTCATGTACATGATTCTCGCCTCCCAGTTTGAGAGCACATTCCATCCTGTGACGATCCTCTTGAGCCTGCCGCTTTCCGTCCCGTTTGCTTTGCTCTCGCTGTGGGGCACCGGCGATACGCTCAACCTCTACTCGGCACTGGGCATACTTGTGCTCTTTGGCGTGGTTAAGAAAAACTCCATCCTCCAAATCGATCACATGAATAGTTTGCGTGCGCGCGGTATGGAGCGCGCGGAAGCAATCATGCAGGGCAATCGGGACCGCTTGCGTCCCATCCTGATGACCACCCTGGCGCTTGTCGCCGGCATGCTTCCGTTGGCCCTGGGCACTGGGCCGGGCGCCGAGGAGCGGCGATCGATTGCCATCGTCGTCATCGGTGGGCAGACGCTCTCGCTGTTGCTTACCTTGATAGCAACACCAGTTGCGTATTCGTTGCTTGATGATCTGCGATCGACAGCCCGTGCGCGGCGTTTTGCGACTGTAATGTCGCAAGCGTACGGTCGAATTGGCGGGATCTTTAGAAAACCTCCTCGGGATGTTCCGGTTCACGAAACAGCGGAAACCAGTTCCGCACGCGAACGTGACGAGGCCCGCGTTCGGGCCAGCATGAGCGGCGACTAGGCTAAAAG
>JBOGOU010000046.1:0-21140 GCA_050748205.1 Pyrinomonadaceae bacterium
CCAAATTCGCAGGATTCAAGGTAGAAAGCTCACAGTTGGGAAGGGGGCAAAGCGAAGCGCGCCCCCGCTCAAGCCAGGCTGCCGCACAACATCAGAACCAAACCTCAATTGAGTAAGTTTCTCATGAGTTCAAAGCTTTGCATCTTGAGCGGGGGCGCGCTTCGCTTTGCCCCCTTCCCAACTGTGAGCTTTTAAACTTGCACGGCCACTCTTGGTTTGAAGGTCCTCAAGTCCTCACTCTCATATCCAACTGATGACTACATTAGATCAACCCGGCTTCATGCTGAGAATCACTAAGTCGCCCCGCCGTGCTTTTAGCAGTTGTACGGCGGAGCGATTCATGGCCGCAAGCTCCAGGAAACCCGCGCTCCCCCAAAGGCCGAACACTTCTTCCCCGCTGCCGCTACTATCCGAAAAGAACTTGCGAAATGATGATATGCGACTCTTGTTGACAACCAGGTACGCGCCCTCCTCGATCATCTTATCGGTCAGGTTCTGAGGCGTAAGATTAGTTATGCAATTCCCAAAACGGTCTATATGCACGATTCGGGCTTTGAGTGTGCCATTCTCCAACCTTTGAGGCAGCAGTGACTCCAGACGGAAAGGATCACTAATTGCTTTTCCGAGCTCCTTCGGTTTAACACCATTTGAAAGCGCTGCTGCAACGGGAGCGAATATGTCCCGTCCGTGAAATGTCGTGCTTACGGGATGGCGGAAATATGTATCGTTCGTTAACTCGAAAACTTTCGTGGCGGGTTCTCGCTCACTGACGTAACTGAAGATTCCATTGTCAGGGCCAACAAACGACTGCCCGCCAGCCTCCACCAGAACAGGTCTACGAGCGGAACCAACCCCCGGATCGACAACGCAGACATTAATCGTGCCTGCTGGAAACGAAGAATGGGCGGCAAGCAGCGTGAATGCCGCCGCTTCGATGTCTTGCGGGGGTATGTCGTGCGTTATGTCAACGATGTGCGCGGCCGGATTGATGGAGAGAATCACACCCTTCATCGCCGCGACGAAATAGTCGGCATTGCCGAAGTCAGTGAGTAGCGTTATAAGCGGAGCGCGCGACGAAGAAACGCGGTGACGCTTTGACGCGGCGACACGGAGACGCGGTGACGCGGCAACACGGGGATTCGATTTCTTATCGCCGCGTCGCCGCGTCACCGTGTCTCCGTGTCACTGTTTCTCCGCGTCACCGTTTCTCCGTGTCAGTGTCTCGCAGCGTCACTGGATGCGGGTGTCAGCAGCGGTTCGAATCCGCAGTTGTTGACCACGATCGAGCCGAATGTCCTTACCGCGCTTACTCAAGACTCCACCGGTTCCAGCGGCGCCGCCAATGGCCGCACCGATCGCAGCTCCTTTGCCGCCACCGGCAATTGCGCCGATGATCGCGCCGATGCCGGTTGCTGCTCCCACGCGGGAAACGTCATCCTTGGTTGAATCTCGGCCTTTGACGCCGCCTTCAGGATCTACTCCACCAACGTCTCTGTTACCCATGTCGATAACCTCAACTACTTCGGCGCTGAAGTTGCTGAGGCGACCGTCGACTAACCTGATTTGCTCGAAAGAAAGTTGCAGTTCGGCAACTCCCTTTACCTTACCAGGGCGCTTAACGCGCGTGACGCGACCGTCGACGATTGCCCCTTGATACTCTCCGGGTTGCATCACACGCGCTTGAAATCTGTCACCGCGTTGGCTGGCTTCAGTCGATAGACTTGAGTCCAACTCGATTAACAGGATAGCGTCGCGCGGAATTAACACAGGTCCGTTCATTGTGGAAGCTGGAGTTGAGCTGGAGCTTGTGCTGGGAGCGTTATCGTCGGCTGGGTTGCTCGTTTGCGTATTCATCTGGGAGTCAGCCCGAGCGCGTCTTGACAATCCTGTAGGTATCGTAGAGTTGAAGGGCTGGTGGTCAAATCCGGCAGCGTACCCGGACTCAAAGCCCTGTTGGTAGCCATCCCGATAATCTTCCAGCGTACCCCAGGCCTGGTTGTAGGAACGGTCGGCTCGTTGGTATTCGTCTTTGTTCTGGTAATCACGAGAGGCTCGTTCGGCAACATCCTTGTACCCAGCGTTGTAGCCATCTGAATAACCTGTACGATAGCCACGTTCCAGAGCGGTGGATTGACCCTGCCGGGTCACGCTCGCCGCAACCGTTGAGACTGCGCTAGCCGAGAAAGCCATGATTAAGCTAAGCAAACCCACTAGGGAAATTCTGAGATATTTCATTACTTTGTCCTTCCAGAGAATGTGCGGCCACAAGGGCCGTAAGTCTTGGGAGAGCCAACCTCGTGCGGCGGGATGCTAACACTCCCGTCAAGTGGGTAACAACATCAACTAGCTAATCTTCGGGTCAGTTTGAAGGTGGCATGGGTGTCTCGCCCGTGGGATCACGCGCAAGATGCGCGTGCCACATCAAACTGACCTCACCACTTGATTTTCGGGGCGCTTGACCGCTCTGCCGCAGCGCCATAGACTCCTAACAGACGCTATTTCTTAGACAGAGAACTGACCTTTGAGATGCCAATTTGTCGGTGACTGGTTGGCACGAACCCAAATTTGAATGTCTTCAACCCGCAGAGTTTACTTGGATCATAGCGCCACCACGCCGGCTGACGCACGCGTTGTCGAGGCCATGATGCCTTATTTGACTGAGAGGTTTGGCAACGCTTCCAGCGTGCATTTCTTTGGCCAGGAGGCTCGAGCCGCTGTCGATCGCGCCCGTCGTGAGGTTGCCGGATTAATCGGCGCCCGAGCCAATGAGATTGTTTTCCTCTCAGGCGGAACCGAGGCCAACAATCTCGCGATTCGGGGACTTGCCGAAGCTGCCGAGCCGCACGGGCGCCATATCATTACGTCATCTATTGAACACTCCTCGGTTCGCGGGATCTGCGAAGCTTTGGAGAAGCGAGGCTGGAAAATCACCCGGCTTCCTGTCTATGAAGACGGAATCGTGAGGGTAGAAGACGTTCGCGCCGCGCTCAGCTCAGACACCGTGCTCATCTCAGTAATGCTGGCCAACAATGAGATTGGAACGATTCAACCAATCAAGGAAATAAGCGAGGTGGTGCGCGCGGGACGTGCGGGTGGACACAAACACCTATGGCTCCATACTGACGCAGTACAAGCCGCGGGGCGCATTCCCTTCGATACAGAAGAACTCGGTTGCGACCTTCTCTCGCTTTCCGCTCACAAAATCTACGCGCCCAAAGGCGTTGGCGCCCTCTACATTCGGCGGGGAGTGCGAGTGATGGGCCAAAATATCGGTGGGCACCAGGAGCGTGAAAGAAGAGCCGGCACCGAGGGAGTGCCTGGCATCGTGGCTTTTGGAGCGGCTGCAAAACTTGCGCGTGAAGAGCTAAACGAACGCAACGACCACACCGAGCGTCTTCGTAGTAGATTCGAGGCTGGTGTTGCTGAACTGGTGCCGGATGTCGTCTTCAACGGTCACCGTGAGCGGCGTCTGAAACACATCTCGAACATCTCGTTTCGTTTCGTCGAGGGCCAGGGGTTGCTGATTAGCCTGGATCTTGAAGGCATTGCGGTGTCTACCGGCTCCGCCTGTTCGTCCGGAACGCTCGAGCCTTCGCCCGTGATTCGCGCACTGGGTCACAACGAGGAACTGTCGCGTGGAGCGATCCGATTCAGCTTCGGCAAAGACAATACACTCGACGATGTAGATCATGTTCTGAAAGTTTTGCAACGGGTTGTAGATAGGCTGCGACGGATGTCGCCATTGAATAAAGCGCCGTTGAAAGGGTACGACCTGGAACCTGTTCGAGGGTATTAAACAACGTTGCCGTACACCGCCACATTTAACGATCAGCTCACCAATCCACACAACGTTGGTGAACTTCCGGACGCAAATGCCGTCGCTGAAGAGACAAATCCCGTTTGCGGCGACCGGCTGCGACTCTCGCTGCGAGTAATTGAAGGCCGCATCGCCGCCGCGCGATTCCTCGCCTACGGGTGTCCCCCGACACTTGCCTGCGGATCGGTTCTAACTGAAATGCTCCAAGGGATAACGGTCAAAGAAGCTCTCATGCTTACTCGCAAGGACGTCGCAAACGCCGTCGGTGGGCTTCCTGCGCGCAAACACCACGCTGCGGCTCTTGCGATTGAGACGCTACGGAAAGCAATCGAAGCCGGCTGTAGTGATCTGATAGACGTCAATGCTTGATGAAAACCACTCAAGCTTGAAAATCTCACAGTCAGGAAGGTGGGCTTGCCCCCGCTCAAGTTTGATGACCTTTCACAGCACCTGAAATTAATGAAGTTTGAAAGTTTACTGAAACTTGAAGGTGTTGCAAGTTGAGGCGGGGGCAAGCCCACCTTCCTGACTGTGAGATTCTCAAGTTTGAGTGGCTTCTGTGATCAAGAAGGCTGTTCCATCTTGTGCAGCGGCAAGGGCACCTTTCTAACGAGGTGGGGTTGTCGCCACGCGCGGACGCGTCGCTGATGGGTCTATGGTTTTTGCTTTGTGATACTCGGGCCCACAGTACTTCTTCGGCTCAGTGCCAATGACAAAAGTCTTCGTTCGAATCACCGGACATGTCTCCACAGCAATCAGACCGGTACTGGGATCCACGTCGAGTGTGATTGTGCCTTCCAACCTGGTTGCAACTTCGTCCCCTACCCTCGGAGTTGCCTTTGCGCGAGGCGTGGCTGTGGGTGACGGCTCTGGGGTGGGTGCCTGCTCAACTCCAGTCTCGGGAGTGGGTTGCTCCTCGCCGTCTGGCGTCGGTTCTACCTGAGGCTCTGCCGCGGAGTCAGTGGTCGGCAAGGTGCCATTAATAAATAATTCCGTACGCTTGCCAGGAAAATCAGCGGCAACCAGTTCGCCGGTTTTCGGGTCGGTATCTGCCTCCTGGATTCCCTCAGGCATCGCCCAATCGCCTTGCCAGTCGGGATGTTCTGTCAACGCAACTTGCATAAAGTCTGTCCAGATTGGCAACGCTGAGTTGGCGCCGGTTAAGCCAAGCTGCGAACCGTCGTCAAATCCGACCCAAACTACGCACACCAGATTGGGTGTGTAACCCGCAAACCATCCGTCCCGAGACGTTCCTGTTTTGCCGGCGACGTTTGCCTTTAAACCTCGCGCCCTCACTTTGGCCGCCGTTCCTCGATTTACAACGTCCTTCATGAAAGAAGTCATGACGTAAGCAACATCGGGCCGCAACACTTCGCTCTTTTGCGGAGTCGGCGCGGCGACCGTCACCCCGTTTCCCGTGGTGATTCGATTGATTGCTACCGGGGTCGTGCGAGTGCCTAGAGTGGCAAAGGCGCTGTAGGCCGAAGCGACCTGTAATGGCGTGGCTTCACTGGTTCCGAGCGCCATCGCCGGATAAGACCTCGCCGGCTTTGGTAATCCAGCCTTCCCGGCCAGATTCATAACGCGACCGACAGTGACCTCCATCGCGACGTCGACCGTGATTACGTTCAGGCTGTGGACCAGCGCGTCTCGCAGCGTCACCGGAGCACGTGTGTAGGTTTCGCCAAAGTTTTCGGGCGAATACTCCTGATTGTCATAGGAGAACGTCTTTGGCTCGTCAACGTAGGTCGTCGCCGCAGTGATAACCCTGGGCACAGGGTCGTAAGCAGTGTTTAATGCTGTTGCATAGACGAACGGCTTGAAGACCGAGCCCGGTTGCCGAAAAGCATCTGACGCGCGATTAAGTTGACTCTTCGAATAGTCGCGCCCTCCCACCATCGCCACGATCTCGCCCGTCTTTGCATTCATCGCGACCAATGCCGCCTGCACCGTGCCTGGCGCAAAGCGCCGGCTCTGGACCTTATCCAGCGCGGCAAGCTGTCTTGCGAGAGATGCGTAGGCCGCGCGCTGCAAATCCATGTCGATCGTTGTGTAGATACGAAGATGCTGGGCCGCGCCTGGGCCCGCGATGATGTCGCCAAGCTGGTTTTGCACATAGTCCGCAAAATAGGGCGCATCTGAAACATCTATGCGGCCCTTCACCGGCGCCACTTTCAGCGGCTCCGCCTTGGCGCGGTCAGCTTCTTCTCGCGAGATCTCGCCGGCGTCTGTCATGGAATCAAGAACTTGATTGCGACGCGCCGTCGCGGTGCTCAGATCGTGGTATGGGTTATATCGATTCGGGCTGCGAATGAGTCCTGCCAGAAAGGCAGCTTCCGGAAGCGTCAGGTTGGTTACGTCCTTGCTGAAATATGCATCAGCGGCTTGACCGAAGCCGTTGATCGAGAACCCCGCCTGCTGACCCAGGTAAACTTGATTGCAGTAGAGCGCAAAAATCTGTTCTTTCGTGAGGCGCGTTTCCAGGATCACCGACATGTAGGCTTCTGCAACTTTGCGCCGCAACGTCCGTTCCGGGGACAATAAAAGGTTCTTCACCAATTGCTGCGTGATGCTCGAACCCCCCTGGCGCGCTATTGGCGAATTGGGATCCGAGTTGTCGTAACGTCTGACAAGCGCCCGCAGGATGCCGCGAATGTTTACGCCGTAATGTTCGAAGAAAGCCCGATCTTCAGTAACCGTGATCGCCTTGACAAGGTGTGGCGGTAGATCATTAAAGCCGATCACTTTCCGCTTCGCACGCTCTTGACCCGTTACCGAACTTATCAACTCCGGCTCCAGCAAGACTCTTTCCAGCCGTGTTCCTCCGAGCTCAGACAGAGAGCTGATCGACTTTGCGTTCTTTGAGAATTGCACGCGCACGTTCTGAAATTGGCGCTGGCCATCGACAACTGAATCCTGGCTGGGCTCCACATCGACCGTCGCGCCGTTAACGGAATATCGCCCTCGAGCTGTGTCTGCGGGCTGCGTTTTGTCGACGTAACCGGCGCGCTTCAGGTAGTTGAGAAGCTCTTCCTGCGAAAGTGTTTCGCCGGCGCGAAGCTGTTTTGGCGCCGCATAGATTCCTGCCGAACGAGTGAAAACCTCACCTCTGAGAAGGTTGTCAATCCGCCCTGAGAAGATAGTCCAGTAGTAAACCAGCACTACAAGGGCGACGACAATAACGAACGCGAGGGGAATGATCACCGGTGCACTTAAGAGACGCCGGCCAATCCGTCGCCCCAGACCGGGACCGGTCTCTTCATAAGAGACTATTCTGCTCTGCCGAACTTGACCCCTCCCGCCGCGGGCGACGGGAGGCATTCTGTCTGGTGGTGGATAACGTACGGGCATAACGGACGGACGAGAGAGCAGCTACCGGATGGGCTCCTTTATCGCCATTGTTTGTCGTCCATCGTCATAATCGGGATGCTAAACTGTTGAAAAGCAAACTGTCTAGTCAATTGACAGCACCTGTTCCTTTGGCTAACGTGACGCCTCGGATTGCCGGCTTAGATGCAATCCCCGACGTATGAGTTTAACATCGCCCGGGTCGAGGGGCTTCGCGCGACGCAGCTTTCGAATTCGCTATGCAATTCTGGCCGTGGCGGCAGCCACCGCGCTCGGCACACTCTCGTTCCATTTAATAGAAGGCTGGTCGTTCGTCGACAGCCTCTACGCTTCGGCTCAAACGGTCACTACTGTCGGCTACGGAGACCTTGCTCCGGCAACCGTCCAGGGTCGCATTTTCGCAACCCTGTTTATGTTCATCGGAGTGGGGGTCGTCCTTTATGCCCTTACGTCCACTGTTAAATCGATTGTCCAGTCAGAGCTGGTGGCAACATTTGGGCAACGCCGCCGATTGCGCAAAGTGAGTAGACTTCGAGACCATTTCATCGTCTGCGGGGTTGGCCGGGTAGGCTCCCATCTGGTGCGAACGCTGCAGGCTAACGAACAGACCTTCATCGCTATTGAGCGAGATCCACAGAAGGCCGCTGAGTTGACCGATCTGGGAATCATCGTTCTCGTTCGGGATGCAACCCTGGAACAGACTCTACGCGAGGCAGGAGTGGAACGTGCGCGGGGTCTGGCGGCATGCCTCGCCGACGATGCCGACAATGTGTATGTGGTGCTGACCGCCCGCGACTTGAATTCACGCCTTCATATTGTTGCTCGCGCAGCCGAGGAACAGGCAGAAGCTAAGTTGATTAGAGCGGGAGCCAATCGCGTGGTGGCGCCAACCATCATCGGGGGACACCGGATGGCGGTGGCTCTTACAAAGCCGGCCGTTGATGATTTTATCGGTTCGATAACCGCCAACACTCTGGGGCTGGCACTCGAGCAGTTGGAGGTCGAGCGCTCATCAGCTCTTGCCGGACGAAAACTCAGCGAAACGATCATCCGGTCCGAGCTCGACATCGTGATCGTGAGCATTCGACGCGGCGACGGGACGACAATTTTCAATCCGAGTGGCGAAGCGACTATTGAAGCTGGAGACATGCTTATAGCCATTGGAAGCGCCGAGTCGCTGATGAAGCTGACTGCGCTGGCCAAGGGTCGCGGCGAAGGTTGATCTCGAAGCCTGGACACACCGTCGGGCCATTGAACGAAAACTGGGGCGACCACGGAGGGACGCACCTACGAAGTTTCCTAATGAAAGTTCTAGTCACAGGCGGTAGCGGTTACCTTGGGGTGCATGTGCGCCGGTTCTTCGATGCGGACGATTTTTCGCGCCGCTCCAATCTGAACATATTGGACGGAAACGATCTTGAGCTTGTCGCGGATTACGACGTCGTAATCCATCTTGCCGCTCATCTCGACAAAGACCCCGCGTCAGCCGAAACTTGCTTTCATACAAATGCAGAAAGCGCAGCAAATGTCATCCGTAAAATGAAACCTGATTCTGTGTTCATTTACGCCTCAACGAAAGATGTCTATGGACCAAATGCGAGCTCCTACAGTGAGGTCCCTGAGAGCTGTGCTACTGACTATGCCGGCCAGACAGCGCTCGAGTGGTCAAAATTGATTGGCGAGCGTTACGTAGACTATTACGCGCGCCGGCGGAACGTGCGCGCTTGCATCTTTCGAATGTCAACCGTCTACGCGAGACCTTCCGATGGCAATGAATATGGCTTTGTGACCCACTACGTGGAATCGGTGAAACACCGCTGGCCAATCCGAGTCCCCATCGGGGGACATGCGACGCGCGACATTCTTCACGTTGATGACTTTTCGCGCGCCTGCCAGGCCTTTATCGCGTCGTCCCGCTCCTACGGGCTGTATAATCTTGGTGGCGGGAGGAAGAATGCGGCAACCCTGAGGGAAATAATTGAGATGATTGGCAGGCTGGTTCAAATCGAACCGATCATTGAATCTAGTGAAACGTTGCCGCATCCGGTGCCAGTTAATTATGTTTCCGATCTGACCCGGATCAGCCAGGAGCTGGACTGGCAGCCTGAGATCGGGATTGAAGAAGGATTGCGGAGCTTGCTCTAAGCTCATGGAGCGCGGACATCTTGTCCGCATTTGTTGATGCAAGACATTCACGTTGCGAAAATCCGTCGCGTTGTAGTGCGCGGCACAAATTGGGTTGGCGATGCGGTAATGACTGTCCCGGCTTTGCGGGAACTCCGTCGACTGCTGCCCAACGCGCACATTACCCTGGCGACTCGCCCATGGGTCCGGGGGCTTTTCGCGGACGCCGATTTTGTCGATGATTTATTGATCTACAACCGTGGTGGAGTTTGGTCCCTTCTCAAACAGATCAGGGAATGGCGTAAGCAGCGATTTGATCTGGCGGTAGTGTTGCCAAATGCTTTCGAAGCGGCGTTGATCCCAGCCCTGGCACGTGTCCCCTTCCGCATTGGCTATGCGACTGATGGAAGAAAAGCTTTGCTAACCAATCCGCTACCCCTGCCTGAGTGGCGTAGCTCGAAGCACGAGATTTACTACTACTTAAACATCATCGCTGAGACTGAGCACCTGCTCACGGGTGAACAAATAATTAGTGAAAGGCAGCCAGATGATTCCCTACACATCTCGGAAGCGCGTCGCCAACAGGGTTTGACTCTACTCCGCTCAAAAGGCCTTCGAGGTGACGGTCCTACGGTTGCTTTATGTCCCGGTTCCATAAACAGCCGAGCTAAACGTTGGCCGGCCGAACGCTATGCGGCCGTGGCAGACAGTCTGATAGATGAACTGAGGGCAGAAGTTTTGCTCATCGGTTCGAAGGAAGAAACGGATGTTTCACTTGACGTCGCCCAGCGTATGCGCAACAAGCCAATAATGCTAACTGGCCAAACCGATCTGGCGCAGAGCGCCGCCGTTCTCAGTCTTGTTGATCTACTCGTAACGAATGACACGGGTCCTGCGCACATCGCAGCGGCGCTAAGGCGTCCGACCCTTGTGATTTTTGGGCCCACTAATCCACTGACGACACGGCCGTTCTCAGCAACCGCCCAAATTCTGCGCCATCCACCGGACTGTGCCCCCTGCATGTTGCGCGATTGTCCAATAGATCATCGGTGCATGACGGCCATCACCCCTCAGGATGTCTTCGAGCGCGCTCGGCTGTTGCTGGAAGAAAACATCCTGGCCCGTGAGGCACCGGATGCATTGCACCGGATTCAAACCGAAAGCGCGAACACGAGCCACGCGCATCACACTAAATAGCGCTAGATGGATTTGGTGTGCATTTCGTGGGGTTTTCGTCGATCGCGGGTCTTCTTCGGCGGTTCGGAGCTTCTAAATCCACCCTGCATCTCGTATCCTTCATCGCTGGTTCATCGTTGGCTGGAGTCTCCGGCAGAGATATGAAGCAACGCGCCGTTTTCATTGATCGCGATGGCACGATTTCGGAAGAGGTTGGCTATATCAATCACCCTTCTCGCTTTCGCCTGTTTCCCTACGCGCCGGCCGCGATTAAGCTGCTGAATGATAACGGTTGGCTCGCAATCGTGATCACCAACCAGGCCGGCGTGGCTCGCGGGTACTTTTCCGAAGAGATGATTCACACTGTTCATCAGCAACTAAAGCAAGACCTCGAGAGCAATGACGCGCGGCTGGACGCAATTTACTATTGTGCCCACCACCCTTCAGTTGGCGAACCTCCTTATCGGCTTGACTGCAATTGCCGTAAGCCCCGGCCGGGACTGATACAGCGCGCCGCCGAGGACTTTGACATTGATCTCGACGCCAGCTGGATGGTTGGCGACCGTTATAGCGATATTGAGCTGGCCCGCAACGCTCGAGTTAATTCCGCTTTCGTAATGAGCGGCTACGGACGAGGCGAGTGGGAGCATCAGCGACAGAATTGGGAGCACCAACCTCATGTCTTAGCCGAACACTTGCTGGACGCCGTAAAAATGATTATCGATGGAGCAAGCGAGGCGCACCGGTGACAACCGTACTTACATCTCTGAAGGAACGACTGACGGACGTCGTAAAGCGTTTTTCGCAGCGCCGCATCCTCGTAATTGGCGATGCAATAGCCGACCAGTTTGTCTACGGCGCGATCAGCAGAGTTTCCCGCGAAGCCCCTGTTTTTATTCTTCGCCACGAACAGACGGAAACCGTTCCCGGAGGCGCTGCAAACTGCGCTATGAACCTCGTATCTCTAGGAGCGAGTGTTTCGCTGATCGGCGCGGCAGGCAAAGACCCCGCCGGGAACGCGCTAATCGAAAGACTGGAAACTGCGGGTGTGGACTGCCGGGGCGTTGTTGTGGCAGACGAACTCCAGACAACAACCAAGGTGCGCATTCTAGCTGGCCAACTACATTCAACTCGGCAGCAAGTAATTCGGCTGGATTACGATGGAAACGAATTGAAAACACCCAGTTTGATCGCGCGCTTGCGTGAAAGTGTTCGTGAGCATGCCAAAAACTCAGATGCCGTGATCATCTCCGATTACAACTATGGAGTGGCCGACGCCGAGATGGCTCAAGAGGTTCGCGACACAGCCACTAGCAACGGAATCCCCGTTCTGGTTGATTCGCGCTTTCGGCTTGTGCACTTTCCGGGCTTCACTTCGGCCACACCAAACGAGGATGAAGTTGAACAATTGCTCGGCAAACAGCTCACCAGCGTCGGCGAACTGGAATTGGCGGGTGAGCAGCTGCGTCAACAATTGGGCTACCGTGCTCTGCTCGTTACCCGCGGCAGCCACGGGATGGTGCTTTTCGAAGACGGCCTTGCTCCGCTGCATATCGATGCGGTCGGCGCTCGTGAGCCCGTCGATGTCACAGGCGCCGGGGATACTGTGATCGCGACCTACGCACTAGCGATCGCCTCCGAAGCGTCTTTTCCTGATGCAGCGCGTTTGGCGAACTATGCCGGCGGGCTTGTTGTAATGAAGCGGGGAACGGCTTCTGTAAGCAGCGATGAGCTTGTTGACTCAGTGCTTGATTAGAAATCGATCGCGCGGTGCTGTATCACTTTGAGTTTTCGTCAGCCGGACTACCGGAGGGACTACAGTGGTATGAGCACTGACTCTGACCTCGATCCTTCTGAAAAGAGCCCAATCAACCGCATTCTTGTTCGATCAGAGTTAATCAGCCGCGTCCACGCAGCCAGGCAAAAAGGTGCAAGGATTGTTCTCGCTAACGGCTGTTTTGATGTGCTTCACGTCGGGCACGTCCGCTATCTGGCGGGTGCAAAGGCGCTGGGCAATTTCCTGGTGGTCGGAATCAATTCAGACCAACAGGTAGCGGCACTAAAAGGCGCTGGTCGCCCAATCCTGGCCGAGCGTGAACGGGCGGAGATTGTCGCTGCCCTTGAAGCAGTTGACCTGGTAACTATCTTTGACGAGCCCACCGTGGAAAGTCTCTTGCTCGCTATTCGCCCTGATTTTCATGCCAAGGGCACCGACTACACCGAAGAAACTGTTCCCGAGCGCGACATAGTTCACTCCTACGGTGGCCGAGTGGCAATTGTCGGTGATCCGAAAAATCATTCAACCTCCGAAATTTTGGATAGATTGAGCGGGAAGCCGACCGGGTAGTGAACTGACAGAGTGAACGAAGACAATCGTGATCGGTTCTCAGTCGCTCGGGCTGGTTTTCCAGTTTTTGCGCCTCTAACAATCACTTTTGCCTAATAACGAATTACGATTTACCATTCGTAAAGTGCGTATTCTTATCGTAAAACTGGGGAGCATCGGCGATATCGTGCACACGCTGCCGGCGTTGGCCGCGATTCGGCTCGCCCTTCCGCACGCGGAAATCTCCTGGGTCGTCGAGCGACGAGCGGCAGAAATTTTAAGAGACAACCCACTTCTAAATCGTCTCATCGAAGTCGACACGAAGGTGCTGAGGCGCGGGCTGATGTCTGGGGAGACGCTGCGGGCACCGCGCCAGCAGTTACGTCGGTTACGCGCCTCCGCCTTCGATATCGCACTCGATTTTCAAGGGCTTCTCAAATCGGCATCCATCGCGCGCCTTTCCGGCGCGCGTCGTATTTTTGGCTTCTCGCGCGAGGGTTTACGCGAGCCAGCGAGCCGATTGCTGTTTTCCAAAACCGTTTTTATTCCAAAACACACCCATGTAATCCGCAAGAACCTTGGCCTTGTTGAGGGAGCTCTCAGTGTTCCTGTGCCAAAAGCGGCCAGGGATCTGCAGTTTCCGATTCAGATTGAGGACGCCCATTTTGCGGAGGCAGAACAAGTCATTGATGGAATCGGCGGGGCCTATGCGATTCTAAATCCTGGCGGAGGCTGGCCAACGAAGCTCTGGAGCACCGAGCGTTTCGGACAGCTGGCAGATCACCTTTGGAGCCATCACGGAATCCAATCAGTAGTAGTCTACGGACCGGGCGAGACGGAGCTGGCTGAAAGAGTCATGAATTCAAGCCGATCCGGCAAGGTAAGACAGGCAAGCCTTTCATTAAAGGGTTTCTATTCGCTGGCCAAACGTGCGGCGGTCTATGTCGGCGGCGACACAGGGCCGACGCACATCGCGGTCGCTGCAGAGACTCCCATCGTCGGTCTCTTTGGGCCCACAGAGTGGTGGCGCAACGGCAGTCCGAGGGAAGATGACGTTTGTGTGGAGCGTACAGATATTGACTGCCGAGTCGACTGTCATCGTCGCGCCTGTTCTAACTGGATCTGCCTGGACATCGAAGTTGACCGCGTCTTTCAGGCCGTCACGGAGCGCCTCAGGCGGGCCGGCCGAGTCCCGCAAGAAGTCGAAAAGGTACTTTTACCTGTCATTTCATAAGCAGGTAATGATTTCTGCCGGTTGAGGGAGTGCCGCAACATTGCGTAGAGGTGGAACGTGGATTCAGCGCTGGCGGGTGCCGCTCGGTTTTTTATGCGCGGCGCTTTTTATTTGGCTGGCGCAACCCCGGCCCGTTACACTTGTAATCGGCGGTGCCATCTCTCTTGTTGGGTTACTAATGCGGGCCTGGGCCGCAGGCCACATTAGAAAAAACACGGTGCTCGCAACTACTGGCCCTTACGCCTACACGCGTAATCCTCTCTATCTCGGTAGTTTCTTGCTGGCCCTGGGATTTACTGTCGGAGCCGGTCGCTGGTTGCTGGGGCTGCTCTTTGCAGGCCTGTTCCTTGGCATCTATTTACCGGTTATGCGCGTCGAATCGACGACTCTCGCCCAGAAGTTCGGAGAGGATTACCAGCGTTATGCATCCGAGGTGCCTCTTTTTATTCCGCGCATAAAGAGGTTTAGTAATAAGAGGAATGAGGCTACGAAATTTGACAGTGCGCTCTACTTGCGCTACCGCGAATACAGAGCGGCACTCGGCTTACTGATTGCTTGGGGAATACTGGCCGTCAAAGCCTATTTAAGATGAAGCAAGCACGAAATTTCTTAGTGAGGATCGGGTTATTGTTCACACTCGCGACCGTTTTCGCGAGTGCGGCCTTTGCCCAGAAGCCTGCTCGCTCCTACACGCAAAGACCCTTCGAACCCGCCGAGGAACTCGTTTACGAGGCTGAGTTTTCGCGGAGCCTTCTAAGGAAGGTGGACATAGCCGACTTTCGATTCACGTCTAGCCGTATGTCTTCGGAAAAGAAAACAGAGCCATCTGACCCGAGCGCGAAAGACAAAACGGCCCACCATTCGCTTGTTTTTACCAGCGAAATTTCAAGCAAGGGTTTCTTTAGCAAGCTTTTCAACCTGCGTTTTCGTGAACGCGTGGAGTCGACCGTAGATCCGATCTCACTCTCGGTTCAGAAAACCAAGAGGCTTGACGAGCAGGGAAAGCGTGTCCGCAGCAGTGAGGCTGTTTTCGACAAGGCTGCCGGCAAGGTTGTGTGGACCGAGCGTGATCCACGGAACCCGTCGGGGCCGGAGCGCCGGGTCAGCTCTGAATTCAGCGGCATCGTGCACGATATCCTGTCGGCAATCTATTACCTCCGAACGCAGCCGCTGCAAGTTGGAACGAGCCTGGAACTCTCGGTAAGTGATTCCGGTCAGGTTTACAAAGTCCCCATCAAGGTGGTTGAGAAGAAGCGTCTGAAAACTATCCTCGGACGCGTTGACGCCGTGCGTATTGACGCCGGGCTTTTTGGTCCGCAAGGGATGATCGAGAGTGACGGGCAATTTTCCATCTGGTTTACTGAGGATTCGCGGCGCATCCCTGTTAGTGCCCGGGTTAAAAACGAGTATGGGACTTTCGATATAAAGTTGAAGAAAGCAACCCGCAGTCCCGACCAGCAAGAATATCTAACGAAGCAGCCATAGGTTCACTACCTGCCCCCAGAAAATGCAGGACCAAGGCATTTTCCATTTGTCATTTTTCATTTTCCATTTGTCATTGGTGGATTCAAATTTGAAGTACAACGTGTTGTAATCGAAGTTGAATGGGGTCTATTTCAGCTTCCGCAGCACGAGGTATTCATGGTCGATACAGAACCGGGAGCGGTAGCGACCGGGTGGTACACTCAATGTGAAGTTAGCATCCGCTCGCTACTGCTCGCGGTTCCATAATCATCTCGCGAGAAATATGTTATAGAGGCCGATTGCTTCAAAGTTGAATCCACCAATGACAAATGGAAAATGATCCCCCTCTCATCATCGGACATCGAGGGGCAGCGACGCTGGCTCCTGAGAACACGCTCAGAGCTTTTGAGCGCGCAATGCAGGATGGGGCTGACGGAATCGAGTTTGATGTACGACTCTCTCGGGATGGAGTGCCAGTTGTTATCCACGACGCCACTCTGGCGCGAACCGGGCTGATTAATGAGCTGGTCGCTGAACTTACCTGGGAGGAGTTGCAGAAGATCGACGTGGGAAGCTGGTTTTACCGTCATCAACGCACCACCACTCCCGATCCCGAGCGTGAAAAACTCCCCAGCCTGCATCAAGTATTTGATTTTTTCCGCCGTCAAGCGGGATTGCTATATCTGGAAATGAAGAGCGAGTCTGCCGACGGAAGCCGACTGGCGGTCGAAGTCGTACGAGCCATTAGGGAACATTCAATGGACGGGCGCGTCGTCGTTTCAAGCTTCGACATTTCCTTAGTTCAAGAGGTCAAGAACATTGACAGCGGAATTCGCACAGCTGCCCTCTTCGAGCCAAGGCTGTCACATCCTGTAGCTTTTGTAAGGAAAATGAAGCTGGTAGAGATCGCAAAAGCCAGCGGAGCTGACGAGATCGCGCTGCATTACGCCCTTGCCGGTCGTCGCGTAGTCGAAAAGGCGAAACAAACGCAATTGGGCGTTGTCGTGTGGACCGTCGATAATCCGACATGGATTGAACGCGCCAGACTTCAGGGGATCCGAGCTCTGATAACCAACAAGCCCGCTGCGATGCTTCGTTTGCGACATACGCCCGTTTGAAGCTTTGAAAGAAATTCGCTTACAGTTCATCTGATGGACTCTTCCCTGCCCCCCTTAAACCGGTTCTTTGTTTGTCCGCAATTCGCGATCTATTACCGGAGAGTAAGAAAACTTGATTGGGTGCATGATGCCAGATCGGATTATGCTGTTCTCATCCTCCTCAAAGGACACCTCAGATTCAGTGTTGCTGAAAATTCGGGCATCTTATTACCGGATCAATCGCTTCTGATCGGGCCCTCCTGCGGTGCAACCGCAACGGGACAGGCAGTTGATTTCCTCCTGCTAACCATGAGTCCGGCCTTTCTCGTCGACCACGCGGTTCGTATGGGAATCATCGGTCAGGGAGGCGCAGCGACCTTTAGGCTGAATCTGGTCGAAGGCGATAATCGTCTGGCCCAGATGGCAATCAGCCTGGCCTCCGAACTAACTGAAGAAAAACCAGGCCGTGACATCGTGCTTGGCGCTTTGGTTGAGCAAATCGCAGTGCAGCTCCTGAGGCACTATTCAAACATGCGCCGCTCAGAGGAACTGGAACTGTCTCGAGTAGGGTTGATCGATCGGCGCATACGACGCTCAGTCGAGCTTATGCACGCTCAACTCGAACACGATCTCTCGCTCAAAGAAATCGCCGCGGCCTCTTACTTATCGCCTTTTCATTTTGTCCGGGTATTCAAGAAGTTGACTGGGACAACTCCACACGCATACCTCGCCAGTCTTCGCACCGCCCGCGCCCAGTTGTTGCTCGCCGAGCCAAACCTTTCGGTGACCGAAATCAGTTCGCGCGTGGGCTATTCGAGCCCTAGCCACTTCACAAAGGCCTTTCGCCAGGCAACAGGTCTGGCCCCACGCGCCTTTCGCAAAGCCCTGATCTCCAGGTGAAGCCGTCCAAACTGAGCAATCTACCGCCAGTAAAGAGCAAGATTCCTGCCGCCAATAGGCGGCTGGCCTAGTATCATCGCGAGCATTCAACGTGGAAGGAGATCTAATGCCCGTAAGAAGAGGTGTGGAGATCAGCGAGCCCAAAGGCAAGCTGGGCGTTTTGCTGGTGGGTTTGGGTGCGGTAAGCACCACTTTTATTGCTGGTGTCGAAGCCATTAAGAAGGGTATAGCTGAACCAATCGGGAGTCTCACCCAGATGGGAACGATCCGGCTTGGCAAACGGACCGACAACCGTGTTCCTTTAATCAGGGATTTCGTGCCCCTGGCCAAGATTGAAGATCTTGTCTTTGGAGCCTGGGATATTTTCGAAGACTCGGCACACGAAGCCGCCATGCATGCGGGCGTGCTGGAGAAGGAGCTCATCCTCCAACTCAAGGGCCCACTGCAGAAGATCAAGCCAATGAAGGCGGTTTTTGATCAGTCGTACGTCAAACGACTCAATGGTCCCAACACAAAGACTGCGCCAAATAAATTTGAGCTGGCCAAGCAACTCATCGCGGAGATAGACGAGTGGAAACGGAAGAACAAGTGCTCCCGCGTTGTAATGATCTGGGCGGCTTCCACCGAAGTCTTCCTCAAGCCGCAACCCGTCCACAAGACAATCGAAGCTTTTGAGAAGGCGATGAAGGAAAATCACAAAGCGATCGCTCCTTCGATGATCTACGCCTACGCCGCTTTGAAGTCAGGGATTCCTTTCGCAAATGGGGCCCCAAATCTAACCGTCGACATTCCGGCGCTCCGAACGCTTGCCGAACAGAACAAACTGGCGATCTGCGGCAAGGACTTTAAGACCGGCCAGACCTTGATGAAGACCATTATTGCTCCGGGTCTCAAGTCGCGAATGTTAGGACTACATGGCTGGTACTCGACAAATATCCTCGGCAATCGTGATGGCGAGGTGCTCGACGATCCTGAGTCGTTCAAGACAAAGGAAGAATCAAAGCTCTCAGTACTCGAGTACATTCTGCAACCCGAAGTTTATCCGAGTCTATACAAGGATTTTTCCCATGTAGTTCGTATTAACTACTACCCGCCCCGAGGTGACAACAAAGAAGGATGGGACAACATAGACATCTTCGGCTGGTTGGGTTATCCGATGCAGATCAAACTCAATTTCCTTTGTCGCGATTCAATCCTGGCAGCGCCGATCGTGCTCGATCTCGCTCTGTTTCTGGATCTCGCACAACGAGCGGGCATGAAGGGAATACAGGAGTGGCTGTCTTTCTACTTCAAGTCACCACAGACGGCCCCAGGTCTCTATCCTGAGCACGACGTGTTTATTCAGCTGATGAAACTCAAAAACACGCTCCGTCACCTTCGCGGTGAGGATCTGATCACTCACTTGGGCCTTGAGTACTATGATTGAAGACGCCGGCGTTTAGCCAAAACGCTCCGAAAGCGTCCAACCCACCAATGTTGGCGCGCGCTCTTAGTCCCGGAAAAACCTTTCGGCGGAGGGCGCGTTAAAACGTGCAATGGCATTCCGAAAGGTTAATTCCGGGATTCCCCCCAAACATATATTGTCAGCCCTTGTCTGACAGGAAATGTCACACGATCAACCCTGTCTTAACGGGTTGAGAGTGATTGGTTTCGCAATTTCCCCAATATTTTGTGATGACATTTCTCATCTTGTCGTATATATAGCACTGAGTCGAAATCAGGCGACGATCGCGACGCGGGTCGTGGCGAACGAAGATTTTGCGCATTGCATCAATCTAACCAGCGGATCGTTCCTTGCTATGAGTGGAGGATACGCGGCCAGGAGGGCCGCCAGGCGCCGACCGGAAAGCACCTCGGCGCGGCAGGCAAAGGGGACGATCATGATTGCTGAAATAGAGATGGACACGATAAACGACACTATGGGTACGGTCTTCCTGGATCCTGACCAGAAGAGCCCGCGCGCTCAAGATTTCGAGGAGCGCCTGTCCTCCAGAATTGTGGGACAAGAACGGGCGGTACGCCGCATGAGCGGCCTTTACCAGATATTTCTCGCCGGGATGAACCCGCCTAACCGGCCTATCGGGACGATGCTTTTTCTTGGCCCGACCGGCTCAGGAAAGACTCGAGTCATCGAGGCTGCCGCGGAAGTTCTTTACGGCGACGCGAACGCTATCGTAAAAATCGACTGCGCTGAATTCCAACACTCGCATGAAATTGCGAAGCTCATCGGCTCGCCTCCGGGCTACCTTGGACACCGCGAGACGTCTCCGATGTTGACGCAGGAAAACCTCGACCGAATGCATACCGACGATCTGAAGCTATCGCTCGTGCTGTTCGACGAAATCGAGAAAGCTTCGGATAGCCTCTGGCAACTGCTCCTCGGTATCCTGGATAAAGCGACACTGACACTAGGAGATAACCGGCGCGTCGACTTCTCGCGCTCAATGGTTGTGATGACCTCCAACCTGGGCGCACGCGAGATGTCGGAACTGATCTCAGGCGGGATTGGTTTTGCACCGACTAAGGGCTCAAAGAACGCGAATGACACAGAGGTTGACCAGAAGATTTACAGGACTGCGGTTGAAGCGGCACGGAGAAAGTTCTCTCCGGAGTTCATGAATCGTATTGACAAGGTAGTTGTGTTCCGATCACTAAAAGAACACCATCTGCGTCAGATTCTTGACCTCGAGTTGCAGGCGGTACAAGACCGCATCATGCAATCGGCAGGAACTAAGTTTGTCTTCCAATGCTCCACGACAGCCAAGGATATGCTGTTGAAAGAAGGTTTGGATTTCAAATACGGTGCTCGCCATTTGAAACGGTCCGTTGAGCGGTTCCTGGTTTACCCGCTGTCAAACCTGGTGGCGACGGGTCAGATCGGCCTCGGCGACCTGGTACACGTTGACGTTGACGGGTTCACGCACAAACTCATCTTTTCGAAGAGCTCAGGTGGCGCACTGATTCAGGAAATGCCAGTGCCGAAGGAACTGCCTGAGTCGGTTGAGTCTCTTTCCGGTGGCGTAGGTCTACCGATTCCTCATGCCACCAAGGCCGCTAGAAAGAGCCAGAGCCGTGGCGAAAAAACGGAGAGCTAAACCCTGAACAGTTTCACAGCGCGGACTCGTCCGCGAATCTAGGTTCACGCAAAGACGCAAAGGTTAATACCTTTGCGTCTTTGCCTCTTTGCGTGTTTGCGTGAAATTCTTGCTCCGAAAGCAAGATTCTGAAGTCTTGTTTCGACCGTCCGTTAGCCGGGACGGCCCTCTTGCCGGCGCGATATTCTACTCAAGGCCTCGAAAGCGGCAAGAGACAAATAAGGATCCTGGGCAGTCAATACTTTGCGCAACGCGGGCACCGCAGACGGATTTCCAATTGATCCCAGAGCAGCGGCCGCTTCACGTCTCACGTCGCTGTCTGTTTTCTCATCTTCAAGCGCCGCGACCAGTGCCGGAATGCCAGCGCCGCTCGCAATCTGTCCCAATGAATGAGCAGCCGCTCGAAGGACAAGAACATTCTCTTTGGCTCTGCTCTTTTGAGCTTTCTTTGTGCCGGCCAATGACGTACCCGGCGCGAGAATCTGAGCGAGTGAAACCACAGCTGATTCGTCTCCAATCTCGCCAAGGGCGACCACCGCAGCACCTCTCACTCCGTCTT
>JBOGOU010000047.1:0-14192 GCA_050748205.1 Pyrinomonadaceae bacterium
CCCCTTTGCGTCTTTGCGTGAAACTACCCTGATTTGCAGAGGCGGCCGCGCTGTGACAGCTCCTGCACCTTTGGGGGAAATCAGTTCAAGGGACGACCGCTGTGGTAGTGGTTGCGTTCAGGCGTTCGCCAATCCATTTATCGACCTCGTCTTCGATCAGCTCGCCATTGACGACCCAGGCCTTTTCTGCGAGCACGTCGCCTTCTTTCGCCAGCTTGGCCGGCTCAAGAAAGATATTCCAGGGCGAACCCCACCTGCGTTTGTCGCCAGTCAATTGGCGATATCCGTAATGCGGGGTCTTCTCCCGATCCTCGCGTAACTCGGATTCGGTCACCACGGTGTAAGGCGGCCCGGCCGGCCCAAAAAACGCCCGCACATCATCGCGCGAAGCATATTCGCTAACGCCAATCACTTCGAAACCCTGGGCCTTGTACTTCTCATATAGTTTCGCGGCTATGGGCGCTTCATGGCGCCAGTTGCCACACCAGGGCGCGAAGTAGACCACCATTACGAGCTTCTTACTTTGAGCCAGAGTCCGCAGGTCGAGTGGCTTGTTGTCCTTAAGGTCGTTGAGCGTCCAGTTCTTGTAACCTAAAGTCTTTTCCTCCAGCGGCGAGTATTCGTGACCGCCCTGGGCCCAAGCCAATGACGGCACAAGAGCTACCAGGCAGAGAGCAAGAATGAATGACTTGATCATGGCCTTTACTCCTTGAGATCTAAACCTGACTAAACCAGCCCCCGATTCTTAGTTAGATATTTTCGCGGTTGCAGTTTCGTCCAGCAGCGGCTTAACAGCGGCTTCAAAAGTATCGCGCTTGCGCTCACCGACAATCTTCGCGCGTATGCGACCCTCACGATCCAGAATAAATGTAGTGGGTAATCCACTCACCGCAAACGTCGACTCCACTCCCTGGTTCCCCAGAAGGACTCTGTAATCCTGCTTGATGTCTTTCCAAAATTCCCTGACCCCATCCGCGCCGTCATACGTGGAAACGCCGACGATTTCCAGCCCGCGCGACTGGAGATCGTGGTGCATGGCATTTAGCTCTGGTATCTCGGAGCGACAGGGAATGCACCAGGTAGCCCAGAAATTAAGGAGTACAACGCGTCCGCGCAGTTCCGCGAGATGAAAGCTCTTGCCGTCGAGTGTTTGCAGCTCAACCTCGGGCGCGGGCTGAAATTTGTTTCTATCGTTTGGTGCGGCGGCGGTCACAGGTGCGCCCGTATCTACTTTGAGCCAGCTTTCGGCGTTCGGAAGAATTCCCGCCAAAGTAGAGCTGGCAAGCAAGGTCGAATAGCCACTTGCCACGAGCAATCCAACCGCAATCAGGATGACACCGGAAACAACCTCGACCTTATGGAGATGTTTTCGAAATCTTCCGTAGAAAGCCAGGAACTGGTTGATACCCAGGCCGGTTAAGAGAAACGGTAGGGCAAGGCCGGCGGAATAGAAAGCCGAAAGCAGAAGACCACTGCGCCAGCCGCCGCTAGTGGCAGCCAATCCAATAATGCCACCCAGAATCGGACCGATGCACGGTGTCCAGCCGGCAGCAAATGCGATTCCCAGCGTGAAGGAACCCAACATCCCGCGCGGCTTCTCGTCAGAAAAGAAACGAGTGTCTTTGTAAAGCGTCGAGATTTTCAGCAGGCCGATCAGCTGCAGTCCAAACGCGATGATGATGATGCCGCCAATGATTCTTACCCAGGGATTACTTGTGATCGAGGAGCCCACAAGTCCGGCGGTGCCGCCCAGCGCCAGGAAGATAAGCGAGAGCCCGGCATTAAACGCCAAAGAATTCAAGATAACAGCACTACGGGTCCCCCGGCTTGAGCCAGTATCCTTGAGCCGATCGATGCTCACGCCCGACATTAGCGAAACATATCCGGGAACGAGCGGCAAAACGCACGGCGAGAGGAATGAGAGGATGCCTGCCAGAAAGGCGATCCCGATCGTGATATTTGAACCTTCCATATTTTTGACTCGAGCTTCCGTAGTTTCGGATGCACCGGAAATGTTGACTAATTATACGGTCTAAGAGTGTTCAAGCGTTAACGCCCGCGACTGGTAGTGGGTCAGTTTGGTTAAGAGTGTCCGATAAACTTTAGTTTGTCGCAGCGCCACGACAAGCTGAAGCTTATCGGACATCAAACTGACCCACCACTGGTTTCGTGGCCTGATCCGTGTTATCAGCGTTAATCCACGGCTGATCTAAAATTTTTTTTCACACACGAGCGCTTTTAAGATTCGAAATTTGAGATCTCAGATATCTCAGATCTCAAGTTGGCATTTCGTGAGTCGTCTTCGAGGTTCCTGAGATGCGAATGCTCTTCATCACCATAAGAGCTGTCATCTACGTGACGGCTTTCATCCTTCTCTTCGGTTGGCTCTCATTGAGTGTCCGTAGTTTCGATCGAGACATCGGAATAGTGTTGCCCAACTGGACGACCGGCCTGGGAATCATTTTGATGGTTGCAGGAGGTCTTCTTGTGCTGATGTGCGCCGCGGTTTTCGTGGCCAGGGGCCGGGGAACTCCCGCGGTTTTTGATCCGCCCAGAGAATTTGTTGCTCTCGGGCCTTATAAGTTCGTTCGTAACCCGATGTACATCGGCGGGTTCATGCTGCAGCTGGGATTTGGTCTTTACCACAGGTCTCCATCAATTCTCTTGTTATCTTTGTTGCTGATTCTTCTGCTCCACCTGTTTGTAGTCTTTATTGAAGAACCGGGATTGGAAGAGAGGTTTGGTCAAGGTTACCTTGACTATAAGAAAGCGGTAAATCGCTGGATACCGAAATCGAGACCATCGGTTTCGTAAGAACTTTGACTTTCGGGGGAATGAGATGAAGCGAATTTTTTCAATTGTCATCGCGCTGCTGATGACGACTCTCGTACTAAAAGCTCAGACGGCGCCGGATGCGAATGAGCTGACCAGGTTGCTGAAAGAGTTTCTGGCTGGCGCGTCGCGAAACGATGCTGCTACTCACGATCGTTTCTGGGCTGAGGAACTGATCTATACGGGCTCCGCCGGGCGTAGACGCGGCAAGGCTGACGTCATGCACGATGTACGCTCGGCCCCTGCGCCTAAGCCAGATGATCCAACAACTGTTTACAGCGCCGAAGACATCCGTATTCAACAGTATGGAAATTTTGCGGTCGTTGCCTTCCGCCTGATCGGCACGACCGAGCGGGGCGGGAAGACCGAAATCTCCAACTTCCTAAACACCGGAACGTTTCTAAAACGCAAAGGCAAATGGCAAGTGGTGGCCTGGCAGGCTACGAGGTTGCCCAAATCAGAAGAAGAGACAAAGAAAGAGGTAGCCGCAACGGAGGCCGCTTTTCATCAGGCCATGCTCAGCTCTGACGTCAAGAAGCTTGAATCACTAACGGACGAGAGTTTCATCTGGACCCATCGCACTGGACAGCAGATGACCCGGCAACAGCTGCTCGATGAAATAGGTTCCGGACAGCGGAAGTATGCCAAGCTCGAGACAAATGATGTGAAAGTTTGGGTCTATGGCGACACCGGTGTTGTGCGCGGTGTCTCGCCGCGGCAGCGCGCTTCGACTCCCGGCGCCTCCGGCTCCGGCGATGCGGCTCCCTTCAAGGCGTTTTATACGCTAACATTTGTTAACAAAGACGGCGCCTGGAAAGCGGTCGCAATGCATACGAGCTGGACTCAATAAAGCTCAAGCGCCGGAGTCGCGCGATACTTGATATTTGCGCAGCGCAGAATTCTGGTTTACGGGTGTTTAGTCTTAAGGAGCAATTATGAACGAAGATGTGCAACTCAAACTGAATCAACCAACTTCTTTTCGGCGGATCGGAATTTACGCTGGCGCATTGCTCATCGCTTTCATGCTGGGATTCTTTCCCATGTGGATCAGGGCCCGCGGCTGCACAAGCACTCTTACGAAGACGGAGCAACTATTGACCCTGGCCCGGATTCAGAATTCTCTTTCAGCGTCAGCAATCGATGCGCGGAGAGGCGATTATGAACCCGCTCGCCAGGCCGCCAGCCAATTCTTTACCTCGTTACGAGCAGAAACTGACAAAGGGGATGCATCGGCTCTCACACAGGCACAGCGAGAGGGAGTGCAGCCGCTGTTTACCGGACGTGATGAGGTCATTACGTTGCTCGCTCGGAGCGATCCCGCGGCAGCAGACCGGTTATCCGATTTGTATGCGTCGTATCGTAAGATCGTCAGTGGCTGAGGTGGCCTTTAGAAACTTTTTGCAATCGGCCCGGTTTATATTCTGTTGGAGCTGTCCTGCGGAACCTGGAGTTGGAGATCTAGCAGGGCGCCTAAAGCCATTCATTTATAATCGGTTATTGATCTGAAGTCTGATATTCGCTATCCACAGTTCGTCCTGGCTTCTGCGGTACTCCTCACCAGTCAATCACCGAATATGCGGCCACGATACAGATTCTAGGTAGTCGTTTTCACAACGGCTGAGAAAATGTATTTCGTGTTAGAGCGCACGTTGGCTACTGCTAATTAATAACCACCGCGAGATTACGCGGACCTTCGGACGGATGTTTTCTTTGTTGTGCCACGGGTAGATAGTTGAGTTCCCAATTAGTGTTCCGCCCGCAATGCCCAGTAAGTGAGCGTGCACCCATCCCCCTTGGTAGTCGAGGGGCGCGACCAATGAATTCTTGAATCCAGAAACTTTTGTTTGCTCATAGTGACGTTTGCGGTCCGATTGGTTTTCTCGGGATTGATGCAAGTAACCCGCGACCAATCTCGACTTGGCCATGATGCTGATATTGACGAGCAAAACCAATTAAATTCGTATCAACAAAGGCAGCACAGTCGGAATTCTGCGGTACTCTTTTTTTTGGTTGCTTCGATGATCGAGCACCAACAGGCTCGCTGACTTATCTGCTGTTATAAGCGTTCCCCATTTGCTTAATCAAGAGATCATTAACACGATCCGGGTACTCGATGAATGGGCATTACCGAGGATTCCTACAACGGTGCTGACTTCCGCTGGCCCGCTAAAAAACGCAAAACATCAGCTAGTTCGATCAAACAACCTCCCTACAAACCTGCTAATCCAACCTCCCAATGCTACGAAAGGCAAAGTGATAAGGGTTAGAATTATAGTTGATGTGAAACATCGGCTTATCAAATCAGCCATGGGTTTCCACGAATGTAATTGCGTGAATTGTTCGAAGTAAGCAGGCAGTCCGTTCGCACCTTCAAGTATCGTGATCTTCAGCATGAACTCGATTAAAGCCCCAAGCAAGCTCACCAAAGCCACCTCGACTATTAATCTATCGCGGGAAGCAGCGTAGGAAACAAAAGTTGCTGCCGAACCAAATGAGATTAGGGAAATCGCGAACTCATTTGCAAAGTCTCTGATTGTGGCCCCACCGCTATAACCGAACAGAGCAAAGAGCGTTGAGGCAACAATAGAAGCGGCGAAGGCTCCACTCAAATTACGAACCAGTCGATACCGATTTATCTTTAACACCAAACCTTAATCCTTTCGGCGAAGGGTTTATCTCAATTCCCTTGGGCCGGTGTTCGCACGCTCTCACCATTGCTAACGGCAAGTGTTTTGGCGAATCATGGCACCGATATTTGAAAGTTTGGAAGGATCTTGCCGCAGTGCTCTGCCTATCGAAAACGCGGCAGAACCCAAATCTTGGTCCGCTTGTCCACCGCTGCTATCTAAACCCTTAGCCAAACTCTGACTCGCCCTCCGATTATTTATACCGAGCGAAAAGTATGCGGCGAAGTGATGTGTTTGGTCCTCTGAATCGCCTCTCGAGCTCGTTTCATAGAAGCCCGGCAAGAAATCCGCTTGACCTTCCTGGTTGCCGTGCGCGCCACGGTTGAGAGTGGCGCCACCCCCGCTATAGTGAAGAACGTCCGAGAGGTTTCTCATGGGACGACCAGTTATTCCGTCGTCAAATCTTCCGAGATATTCGGCAGCGAACTGAGTATCAAATTCCATAAGTGGGTTAGGTGAGTTCCTTAGCGAGTTAGCAATATTCTGAGCATAGTCAGCCATCGTCGCGCAAGGCTGGTCTACGTTTGCCCCCTGGACTCCTCCTGTCACTCTTTTAAAAGGGTTCTGCGGTTGTATCTGCAGAAAACTGGACCGAGTAGTCGTAGTTGTATTCACTTTAAAGTGTTCTCAATTGGCGGAAGATTGAAGACACTCCGAAAACTCCTGCCCGCATCGTCTGTGTAGTAGATCGCATCGCGTGCTACTAACCAGCCGTGAACTCTGTCGTAAAAGAACACTCTATCGAAGAATCGCTCTTTCACATCCGTCGAAATTTCAGTCCATTTATTCCCACCGTCCAGAGTGTGTAAGAGAACAGCTGCCCTCTCTTGATTCTGCTCTCCGATTGCGCGCCAGCCGACCGCCCATCCTTCATTTCGATCAACAAAGTTAACGGAGTTTAGATAGGTCCGATCGATACCCGTAAAGACTCTCGTCCATTTCGCTCCTCCGTCTTCCGTTGAGTAGATTCCGCCGTTGGGACGACCGACGAGCCACCCTCTAAATCTGTCACTAAAGAATACGTCATGAAGATCCGTTCGCTCAGAAACCGGCGTAGAAGTCTTCCACGTCACACCGCTGTCGTCGGTGCTAATTACAACACCGCTGCTTGAAGTTACCCAACCAGTGCTACTATTCAAAAACGATCCAGCATACAGGCGACCAATCCGTTCATCAGTAGCGCTTGAAATAGAAAACCTCTGTTGCCAATTTCGTCCGCCATCGATAGTTCGCCAAACTGCTGAAATACCGACGAGCCAACCGTTAAGTTCATCGGTCAAAATCAGCTGTTGTGGACGCAAAAAGGCTTTACCTTCCGGCCTGAATACTTCTTGCCACGAATTTCCGCCGTCAGAGCTACTCCACACCCGACTTTCTCGGTCGACTGCCAATCCGTGCGAGCCAATAAACCCAACAACATCTACGAGGCCCAACTGACCCAGTCGATGCAGCTGGCCTTTGTTCGAAACGCGGACGAGATCGCCGCGCTGAGTGACGATGAAAATCGAATCAGGCCCCACTGCCGAAGCACTTTGGATTTGAGAAATGTTCTCCCAATCCGGTGGGTCACGTACTACCGTTTGCGTCGCCCCCTTGCAACCCAAACAAGCCAGCGGAGCGAGAGAGACTAGCAAAGCGAATATCACGATTGAACGCTCCTCCCTTAGGCGCGCTATCATGGTGGTGGACTCAGTCAACGATAGAATCTCGACGTACATAGTTTCATGGCGATTAAGGCTTTTTCCTAAAGCAATTGTCATAAATTTCATCATTCCAGCGATCATGCTCTTTCCTTCCGGCTTCGGTGTTGGAATCGCCATGATCCTTGCCGAAGGCATGTACTAGCTCGTGCAAGATGACAAATGCTAAGCTTTCGCCATAGTTAAGGTCGTCTGTATTTCGATGCGATGACCCCACCGCGCCATTAAAGAACCTATCGGATAAACTCACGAGACTGTGAGAGGGCGCACCGGGCCCGCCTCCCCATGTGCTGGCTATGTTCTTTTCCCTAGGGTTATACCTGAACCCGTGGTTGTCAAAGAGTCTTTGCAAAGTCTGCTTTGCACTGTACCAAAGATCTCCCGCCAGTACTGAAACGGCGCGCAAACAATCTGGGTCATCGAGTTTCGTTAGCGCTGTGTTGTAACCCCTCATGAAATTGCGCGCGTGAAAATCGTCCATTCCGTAAAGCTGTTGGGGTACGGTGTTCTGCGGAACTAATGTCCGATCCTAAACTCCTCCAAGCCAAACTCCTCTCCTATGATTTCTCCAATCCTCATCATCCGCTTGGCTTCATCGCAGTTTGCATAGTCCGGATCATGATACATATACGTCCTGTATATTCTATTCATGTTGATCTCAACGACGTAGCTGGTACCGTCCTTCCCACCGGGATCGCATTGAAGAGACGCTGCATCAGGCAATGTCAGAATGCCGGCGTTTGTAAGCCTCTGCCACATTATTTCCCAGCCCGATTTCGGCGCGTCAAGCTTTTGCTGAGAATTGGGGAAGGGTGGACGTTCAGCCATTCCGTGAAGGTGGATGGCAGACCATTGGTTTGACGAACGCCGCAGGACAAGACCGTCTACCCCTCGCAGTCCGAAGCCGATCCAAACGCGGATTTCAAGGTCGTCGTTGGGCAGCACAATTGTTCGCAGGCGCGGCAGATTTGCCTCCTTTGTAACTTCGTTGATCGACTTAGAAGCGGCCCCTGTTGCTTCAAAGAAAATAGGCACCCAGTTCTCATTGGGTATAATGACCCGCGGTTCCTGTACGCGTGTACAGTTGACTAGCCAGCCACCGGTCAAACCCACTCCAAGAAGGAAAATAAACAACGCAACGCTGAGGCGGATTGAAGGTTTTCGCATTTAGACTTCCAATTTGACCGTAATAGAGATTGCGACCCTTTTACGGGAAGCGGTCAATTTTACAGACACTCTTTCATCCTACTGCTGAATTCGTTAATCAAACCATTTCTATCATATAGCGTGATCTTCCCAGGTCCGCTAATCACTATCCCGATGGGAAAATGACCTCCGGGCATACCTATTGATGCCTTCTGTTTGCTCGCAGTGTTGATATTGCCCAGGTCACCCCGGCTATAGTTGGCGGTCCCACCAGGATGTGTGTGGAAGTCAAACATGAATATAACGGACTGCCCGCTTTGCTTGAATTGACCCATCTGAGCGTCAAATTCACGTTGTTCGTTCGGCATACCGAACTTTTCACCCTCGGACGCTGACTTGCCAATGAGACTGTTTGTTTTGGTTTCGTAAAAGAACCATCCTCCGTTCTCCTTCCCTGAAGACTTAGTTCGTCTCCAGTAATCGTCGAAAACAGCTTTAGCCTGCGGCGTATTCACAAACCAATTTGCCGTTATGCAGCCTGGGTATGGATTCGGCTGTGAGGTATCCTGCGGAAGCCTTCTGAGCCAACAAGTTTAGAAAGACTTCATATTATGCCGCAAACAAGCGCAGCAAGATGACGTCGTCGACGTACTGCGCAATCCTAGCGTTGGTTGCCGCAAGGTCCAGGTAGAGTCCATGCATGTTGGAAGGACGTAAGGTAGCAAGCACCCACAGCCCTTGATGTGGCGCAGCACATCTATGTCATTCGAGGCATCATTTCTATCTAGCTCGGGAGCGATATAAACAAATTCCAATCGCTTTCTCCTCCTGTTGCCCGAATCGGATTGACTGAATACCTGAGTTCTCGGAGGGATTTTGCCTGTTCTATTCAAGACCGTGATCTCAAGCAGTCTGCCTTTCCCCACAGCGTCTGACTTGGGTGATTCAGCATAAACCAAATACCTTTCGCCCATTTCTCCGACGGGATTATGGGAACAACCAAACATCTCCGGTCGCCACAAAACCCGCAATTCACGAGATTCGGTTCCCTTCCACCACTCTTCGACTTCGAATTTGACAATGTATTCAGAACTGCCCGTGGGGGAATTGGAGTTGTCCTTTCGCACCGCAACGATCTTCCCTGAAAAAACTGCTTCAGCTCTGTCAACCGCTTCGGGTACGTCAGGTACAACGCAGAAACCTGCTCCAGACACAGATCCGCACATCAAAAGAAACCCGACGATAAATGTTGCTGAGATCCAGGATTTCATTTGTATCTCCTAAAATGTGACATGCCTGAGAGTGTTAACCAGAAACAACGACAGGAGCCGAGCGAACCAATAAGAACGATGTTCTGCATGCGGCAAACTAAACGCCGAGGATCACGATCTCTCTTTGAATTTAGCGTACTCAGCCAGCGTGGGCAACTTTAGATCCAGAACCGACGCGCTCTATCCAACTCCTCTCAGACTTACGGCGGACACAGTGAGCGTAGAGCCGACGCCGTAGCCTCGCTCATACTGAACCGGCCACCTGCGTTACTGACTAGATCTCTCGCACGCGTTGGCACTCTTATGTCTTGCGGGCTGAGGGGATGGAAGCTCGTCGCCAAAAACCCGTGCGTAATTACTTCGTGAGCACCGATCCGCCCGTATTCCGTCCCGTAACTGGCGAAACTCCCCGGCCTAACAGGCATGTGACCTCCTGTTGCCATAAAAATGTGCGTTGCGTTAACTTGGGCTTCTCCACTACCGACGAGGGTCGCGCCTAGTCGCCCGGGGTCGTTACGGGTAGCTCCCAATGCAGCCCCAAGATTCCCAGTAAACTGTCCTGTTACCAGTAGATTCATACTGCCAGCATTTGCCTGACCAGCTTGGCCGAATACCACGTTTAGGTTTCCAGATCCGAATATTCTCGTTATTTCATTCTGCATGTCTGTTAGCTCTTGGCCGCTAACACCTGAGATATTGATATTAAAAGTGCATGGGGTTGGGGTCTGGGTATTCTGCGGATTAAATGCCGGTGAGCCTTTTGCTTACTATTCAAAACGAACTTAGTTATCTCTTTCTTGTGACTGCTTCATCTCATCCAGCACCTTCTCAACATCTGGTGACTGGTTGTCTACTATGAATTTTAACAGCTC
The DNA here is from genome assembly GCA_050748205.1 of Pyrinomonadaceae bacterium. Lineage (GTDB taxonomy): Bacteria > Acidobacteriota > Blastocatellia > Pyrinomonadales > Pyrinomonadaceae > PSRF01. The sequence goes on from JBOGOU010000047.1 coordinate 10,509, forward strand.
TTCACTTCTACTTTTCCACGAAGGATCTCTCATACCATTCGTAGTCTGCTTCAATTGAGCGATCGCTTCCGTCTCGTCTTTGAGACCATAGTACGAGCCATGCATTACCTTGAAAATGTACATGATATCGAACTTAGTCATTTCATCTTTCTCCCGTTTCAACCTGTCGAGCAGAACGGGAATCGCTTGCTTACCTTCTTTCGCCATGTCATCCGCTAATCCTATTTGCGGCGGGTGAAGATATCGAACACCGGCCAGGTAGTAATCAATTCGCTTTTCAATCGGCAACTTTTGCATCTCGGCATGCCGCTGATCGGGTGATAATACGAGAAATGGTCTGTATTCAGGCGGTATTCGGCTGCACCCTTCCAGCAGACAAGCAAAAAGAAGAACGACGAACATGAACCGAAATTTAATGTCTGAAGTCTTTACAAGGATCATTTCCAAACCTCTGCGGTATGCTTGTTTTCAGCAGGTCCTCAACGTGAGAAGCCTTGTTTTCAAGGTCCATTCCCCTCCCATATCGAAAGCCATTCATGATGTATTCACCGATGTACTTTGTCATGAAGATATCGTCGCCAATAGCGTTGTATTGCTGGACGTGAGTGAGTTCGTGTCCCAGCTCCGCCAGTCCTTCCACTGTGGAAGGGTTATAATTAGCAGGATTGTAATAAATGTCATTGCCAATGGTCACAGCTCCGGGAATAACACCGCCGAAAGTTTCCGCGCCTTTGGCTATCCAGTCCGGAATGCCCATATGTACACGAATGTCGTCCAGATTCATGAATTTCCCGAAACCCAGCTTACCGAATATATGTCTGGCGCAGGCAGACAGATACGAGCCTCCTCGCTTGTCCTTTTGCGCGGTAAAGGTGGTCTCCCCGTGTGTCTCGGTCTTTGGGTTCTGCGGCACACCTAATCAGCAATCTTTTCACGAACAGTGTGGTGCGCTCGATACCTGCTGCCGTCAAAAGTATAGGTCGTCGTGATAATATCGGTGGCTGTCGCTCTGCTTGCGCGAATATCTCGATAGGTATTCGTTCTCGTTCTTAAAACTTCTAAGCCGAGTGCATCGACATGAAGCACTGGGGCGGGTCCTTCGTGAGTCTTCGCTAAGACCCAGAATGGCACAAGGTTAGCGCCCATAAGCGTTGCTTCGGTTCCTTGAATGATTAGATCCGGCAAGTCATCATCATTCAGCGCAATCTCAGAAGCTGTGAACCATGATGTTAAGATATCGTTGGGAGCGTCTTCTCGAGCAAGGCGCAGTTTGATGCGCTTGTCGCGCCTAAGGATTTGTAACACCGTGTGCGGAATACTGACGGGATGCTGGATGCTTTCTTCGGCACCAAATTTCACTTGCTCTGAAGTGCCCACACTCTTTTGTTCGAGTTCGTTACCCTTAAGTGAATGTGCCGATGGAGGGGTCGAGGAACTGCTTGGAACCGAGGAGACACAGGCTATCAATACGCTGAAACCAATTAGGATCAATCCGGGAACGATTCTACTCATGTTTCCTCCTCACTGCATTTCATGGGCTCCTGCAGCCATCCGCCAATGCCATCGGCAGCGTTCGAAATCGCTTTCGCAACCTTCACTTGCTTGACCCTCTATTCCAGTCAGGGGTTTATCGCAGGCCTAGGAGGTAGACAGGCCTCATATGCGTTGTCATAAGCGGTTCGAAAGTCGGCCATTGCTCTAACAGGTTGGCCATAAGGGGCGCCCGGAAGGCTTGCCCATATTCCTCTGGCGTTCGTAGCAGCTTGAGCTACATCACCGGCAAAGAGCGGGTTAATCGCTCCTGCCTGTTGCAGTAACATCACGGCTCCAATGTCCTGATTGCGAGCACCAAAATTCCCCAGCCCAAGGCCGTTCCAAGTCCTATTTAGGAACTGATAGCGTCCAGCAGCAGTGCTGTTAAGTCCTGGTTGCACCTGGACCAATATGTTCGGATGGCGAGTGAAGTCGGTAATCGTTACATTCACTTGGCCCACTAGTTCGGGATTATGGGGTGCACTAAGAACTGTTCCACGAACTACTCTTCCGTAACCTTCATCCGCATCTCCTGCTGTTCCTTCGGCCCAAGCTATGGCATCTAACATTGCTTGGACTCGGCAATCATCAACCACCTCGTCCGCCCGGGGTGGTCGAGGTTTCTGCGGAAGTACCGGGCCTAACAGGTGAATAAGCTAACTATGTGAGTTTTCTCTTTCTTACCAGGCGTGATAGTTGAGCGATGCTAACGACCAAAATTACAAGCGCCAAACCTGTTTGGACAATGAGATTAGTCGGCATTACGTCAAACCAGATCCTCAGTGTACCCAAAATGGGGCCGGCGGCTTCATTTGTGTTCAATACTCCGACAAAGCCACGATAAGCTATCGCGTAAATCACATAGACAGCTATCGTCAGGGCCACGCCTAATGTTGCAAAACGCCCGATCAGAATTAGAACGCAACCGAGTAGCAACAGAAACGGGTAGATCATCGCTGTTTTGACGAACGCCCACTGATTGACTAAAAATTCGTTGTTCTTTTCCCCGAATACCACAATCAACGTCGACAGGAAATAGACTAGCGTGATGCCGAAAAGTACGAATTGAGGCTGTAGAAGGCGTTTCAGAAAAATAAAGCCTCTTGACGTATCCGAAAGGTTTGTTGTCATGTTCTTGGTTGACCTCTTTTCCGATTCTCATCTACAGGACTCTAGGAGGAAGTCACGCCAATCATAGTTATACAAGTCGTCTCCAACTAAGCTTGATATAGGAGGTTGACCACCTGCATGAATAAACTCGTGAACAATATCGTCGCGCAGGGATGATTGGTCGCCACTGAACGCGTAGGTGCTGAAGAACATTCGTGTCCTTTGGTCTCGTCGACTTGAAAAGGGATTTGGTTGACCTGGTAAGATCCCAATGGTGGCCGCTCTCGCGGATGAACTACCAAACTCGTTGTTATAAGCTCGACGAGCACCTTCAACTATACCAAGCGTCGAGTTATTTGCTGGGTTGCTGAGCAGCGAAGCCGGACCGATTACTACACCCTTTTCAACAGTTTGATTTATAGTTTGGAGACCAACAATTTCAAATGCTCTTCTACATCTCTCATTTTGTAGCAGCGAATCTATGATCGACTTTATTTGATCTCGGTTCTTATCGCCGTAGCTACTACCTATGGGGTTAGGAAGAAACTCGACACCGGATTTCTGCGGAAGCAACCGGTCTGCCGCATGTTTGTCGTAAGCCTGCTGGTAAGCCTGATGCAGTCTGCGGTTTAGCTCGATGAGGACCAGGATGAAAGCTGCTTCATAAAGTCGCGAGGCCCTGACGCGAGTTTTGAGATAACTCCGCGTTGGACCAGTCGCTCGTGTACGCCGCGCTGCATGCGTGCAAGACGCGTGATGGGCCAAGCGTGAGGTGCTGCGTTGTGTCGCTCTTTCCTTAGTTGCCGACGCTTTCATCAGCGACAAGTTTAGAACAACTCGACAACCAAGCATAGCGCCACTTCACTCTTTAGCTGCTGCTGATTCATCAATAGCAAGTCGGCACAAATCGGGACAGGCAATCGCCTTGCCGGTGGTTTGAAAACGGCTTACAGGTCAATTGCGGGCGCGAGGTTTCGGCATCTCGGGCAAAAGGAGCGGAGCGCGGCGCGGGATGTGCTGCTTTTCTGCACAGCCCGTGAC
>JBOGOU010000048.1:0-49661 GCA_050748205.1 Pyrinomonadaceae bacterium
GAATTAGCAGAACTTGGGGGAGTCATTTTGGGCCAGCGCTGCTCGCAGCAGTGCTGGCTCTCTTCTTCTGCCTGGGAACGGCGACGGGGCAGACGCTCAATGACCTGCCGCCGCCGCCACCACCACCAAAACCAAAGCCAACACCAAAGCCAACACCTACGCCGACCCCTAAGGATGAAGACTTTGACGTTATTCGCGTCAGTTCAAATCTCGTCATGGTTCCGGTTTCTGTAGTCGACCCAAACGGTCAGCCGGTACACGGACTTCAGATCGGCGACTTTCACATTGAGGAGCAGGAGCGCGAGCAACAGGTTACCGAATTGGGGAACCCCGATCAGGTGCCGCTGGACATCGTTCTCTTGTTTGATGTTTCCAGCAGCGTTAGCCAAAAAGGGTTTTTTGCATTTCAGCAAAAGGCCGCCGCCAGCTTCATCCGCCAGGTATTGAAGCCGGCGGACCGCGCAGCAGTTTTTACAATCGCCGACGAACCTCGCCTGATATCGCCGCTCGCATCCTCTGACGTGGCGGCCGCCAAAATACAGACAATTCCGGCTGCCACATCTCCTGTGCCTACCGCCTTTTATGACACCGTTACGGCGGCCGCGAAATACCTGGCGGAAAGCTCCGCAGATCGCCACCGGCGCGTAATCTTGGTCATCTCTGATGGTGATGACAATTTCAGCAACCTCGTCAGGGATCTTAGTGTCGCCGAGGTGCGTGCCAGTCAGAGCGGCGAGGCCACGCCCGCCACTGCCCGAAGGAGCCTCGATATGAGGCGGCAGCAAGCCGTGCAAGGAGTGCAAAAAGCCGTGCAACAAGCCGATGTGGCTTTCTACGCGGTCAATCCTGGCGGTCCGTCGGTGCGACTAAATCAGATCAGCACGCGGGCACAAAATGCGATGCAGTCGATCGCCGAGTCGACTGGTGGCAACGCATTCCTTCCCGACGGGGAAAGGGATCTCGAGCGAGTCTTTAGCGAGGTCGCCGCGGAACTACGGGGACAATACTTGCTACAATACTACTCAAATTCTCAAACGACCGGCGGACAGTTTCGCACCATAAAGGTCACCGTACCCTCACATTCAGACTTTCGTGTCCGCGCGCGACAAGGTTATTATCCCAAACAGAAATAGGCTGGGTGGGTCTTACGCCTTTGGCCTTAGGTCTTTGGTTTTTGATTCTTGGTGAAAGCTCAGCTTTCTCCGTCCTTGACCGCACAAAGACCAAAGACCGGAACCCGTCCCACCATGGAGGAGTTTCCCCGGATGATGCGTTTCGCTTCAAGTTCGCTCCTGACGCTTTTCCTTTTTTGTCTTGTTCACGCGCAGGCCACTGGCAGATCTGGCGCCGCTAGTGTTGAGGGCAGTGTCTGGTCTGGTTCGATTAGGGCTCCCCAGGAAGACGGCAAGCTCGTGGAAAGCTTCTACCGCTGTGAATTTCTTGTCGGCAACCGGCTCCAATGTCGATATTCCGGAACTACCTACACCAACAACACATGGCACCAAACCGGGCGCGCTATTCGCATGGAGATGAACGACGGTTATTCGACGTGGCTCGGGACGATTGATGGGGATCGGATGAGCGGAAATTCCGCTAACAAGATCGGCCATACTTGGAGCTGGGTTCTAACGCGACAAACACAGGAACCGGGGACCACTCGAACTACTCTTCTACCCGAGTGGATCAAATACTCCTCTGCCGCGGGACGATTCACCATTTTGATCCCGGTTGAGCCAAAGTTCACGGAAAACCAGGTTGATAGTGCTGTGGGAAAACTGGTTAATAACGTTTATATGGCCCTGACTGATGCCGGCGCTTTCGCGATTAGTTATGCCGATTATCCTGCAAACAACGCAGATCCCCAGGCAGTGTTGGACAACGTGCTGGATGGAGCAATTAAAGGTATCAAAGGCACTTCAATAAGCAGCACAAACATCACGCACAAAGGTCATCCGGGCCGGGAGTTCCAGGCTTCCACGGAGGGGAGCGTTTATACCTCAAGAATCTTCTTAGTCAATAACCGGCTCTACCAGATCGTGGTTGTTACCGCGCCAGGTAAGGTATCAGCGGCAGAGATCAACAGGTATCTTACTTCCTTCGACCTTAAAACGAATCCGTAATTAGGAGCGCATCTCAAGCAAAACGTCAGTCAAACGGTTCACAACTGTCAGTAAGGTCCTTCCTGCCTGATCAAACTGATTCGCTGCAGCCTGCTCCTCGGCAGTTGCGGCGCCCGCGGCAACGCCGGCGAGTTTTATATAATAGCGCTGCAATTCTGGCGTTGTGCGAAAGTCGATCTCGAGCTTGTCCAGACGCTCTCTGATGCTCTGAATGCTGGTCCTAACCGTGAGCTTGTTCTTTTTTGCTTGCTCCAGAATGGCCGGAGAAGCCTCATTGCGGCGGGCCGCCTCGTCCATAGCCTCGATCCCTTTGGCCACTCCTCCCAGGAGGTAGAGGAACCGTGTCAACGTCTTGATCTCGTCGGCGACCCGCAGGGCGCCTTGACGTGGCACTTCCGACACTTTCGTAGTCTTTATCGTGCGAGTGGATGGCCTGGTCGTCGTTCGTCTTGTGGTTTGCGCAAGAGTAGTCGCGGGCGAGAGAATGATGGTGGCGATTAAGAGAGCCATTGTTCGTTTCAAAGTAGATTCTCCTGTGGCCGGTCGCTGGAAATGGATGCTGCTGAGCCAAACTATTCTCGTAATGCCGGTCAGTCAAGTTCCGAACGTGAACTTCCGTCCTCAAATTGAACCACGTTAGAATGACGCAGCAGAAGAATCATAATGATCACACCCGCAATGAAAAAAAGGGAATTGTTGGTAAGACGGTTGGGTCGACTTGAATATGAGGTTGCGCTGGCGCTTCAGAAACAGACCGAGCGCGACGTGCAGACATCCAGGCAGCCGGATACTCTCCTTTTGCTCGAACATCCTCACACGCTGACTATCGGCCGCCGCGGCGACAGTTCCGGAGTTTTGCTGACGCAGGATGATCTCACGGCCCGTGGCGTTACAGTGTTTGAAACGAACCGCGGCGGGAAGGTCACTTATCACGGACTTGGCCAGATCGTTGGGTATCCGATCATCAGTTTGAGTCCCGATCGCGAAGACGTACACGCTTACGTTCGCAATCTCGAAGAGGTGTTGCTGCGAACGATGGCTGATTTCGGCATCGAGGCTTTTCGAATCAAAGGTTTGACCGGTGTGCACACCGCGCGGGGGAAGGTTGCGGCCATCGGCGTGCACATTGCGCGCTGGGTCACGACACACGGGTTTGCTCTCAACGTGAATACCGATTTGAATTTCTTCAAACTCATCGTTGCGTGTGAGGGCGAACCTGTTACGTCCATGCAGGAGTTGCTGGGCCAGACGATTGATGTGGCCCCGGTGGAGGATCGTATTATCGCAAGGTTCGCTGAAGTGTTTGACATGGACGTAGCAGCAACGCCGGCAGATAAGAAAGAGCCGGTGGTAGTTTCAGTTTAGACAGCCGATTCATTTTTCATTTATCAGTTTTCATTTTCCATTTTTCATTCGCTCCAAAGAAACCACTCAAGCCTGTGAGGCTCCCAGACTGACTGATCTCTTCTGACACTCCTGCAATGAAAAATGAAAAATGAAAAATGGAAAATGACAAATTGAAAATTGTATTCTTCTCCTGACTTGGCATTCCTGGCCACCTGACGGTTAAACTGCTTCAATGCTGACAATCGAGTTAATCAGAGAAGCCCGCGAACGGATCCGTTCGCGCATCCATCGTACTCCCGTAATTACATCTCGCACTTTCAATGAGGCTGCAGGCAAGACTGTCTTTTTTAAGTGCGAGAACCTGCAGCGCGCGGGAGCGTTTAAGATCCGCGGCGCGACGAACAAGATTCTCTCTCTAAGCGATCGGGAAAAGCGACAGGGCGTTGTTGCCTTCTCATCCGGAAATCACGCTCAGGCTGTGGCCCTTGCAGCACGTGAAGCAGGGGTGCGGGCTGTTGTCGCGATGCCTGATGACGCTCCCAAGGCAAAGGTCGCGGCGACGCGGAATTACGGGGCCGAGGTTGTTTTCTATGATCGCCAGGGAGAGGACCGCGAAGCCGTAGCCCAACAGATTGCCGAGCGCGAGCAGCTCGCGCTGGTTCCGCCCTACGATGATTATCTGGTAATGGCGGGACAGGGAACTTGCGCGCTGGAGTTTCTGGAAGAGGTCTCTGATCTCGATTGCCTTTTGGCGCCTTGCAGTGGTGGCGGACTCTTCGCCGGGGTGAGCACAGCCGCCAAGGGAACTAATGCTGAGATCCGCTGCTTCGCGGTGGAGCCGGAAAGCGGCGACGATACGCGGCAATCGTTTCTAAAAGGCGAGCGGGTTTCGATTCCGCCGCCACCAACAATCGCCGATGGTTTGCGCGTACAATCTCCGGGCGCTTTGACGTTTCCCCTGCTCCAGCAAAACGCAGAGGATGTTTTGACAGTTTCGGATCAGGAGATCGTTGCCACTATCAGGTTGATGCTCTTCCGCATGAAGACACTTGTAGAACCATCTGGAGCTGCGGCTGCGGCGGCGGTATTGTTTGGAAAGCTACCAAAGGATCTCAAGCGCATAGGCGTAATACTCTCAGGCGGCAATATCGATCCCAGGGCCCTGGGACAATTGCTTGAGGAAGAGTAGTAGTCAATTGATCATAAGCTCAAAGTCAATGAAAGCACCCACAGAACCATTTGCGGTAGCCAATGGATCATAAGCTCAACTGCTTGTTTAGTTCCAGTTCGTGTGATTTCGTGGATTGTTTCGCCTTCCGAGGGGGAAGAACGATCCACGAAGTTACACGAAACACCACGAAATGATGCAAGTTGAGCCTGGGATCCATTGGCTACCGCAAATGGTTCCGTGATTGAGTGGTGCTGGTCGAGTTGAGCTTGGGATCCATTGGCTACCGCAAATGGTTCCGCGATTGAGTGTTGCTGCATCTACTTTGTCCAAGACCAAGGCTTAACCAAGCAATCCAAGCCAATCGTGAGCATTCAAGACTTCCCCGCCAACAAATGACGCGAGATTGGCCACGACGATCGCGGCGAAGTCGCGCCACATAGTTGAAGCCCGGACCTCCGTCCGTTTACCGAAAGCCAGCCAGAACAAAACACACTCAGCCACCGGCGCAAAAGTCTCTGCTGCAGCCAGGTAGGCAGCCCGCGAGGAGTTAGTGAAGAGAAGCGGCAACACAAGCGTGACTATTGGATACGTACAAGCCGTGAGCCACAGACCCGCCAGGAGTTTTCTTTTGAGTGAATGTCTACCGGAGAGACCAACCAGAAGAATCGGCGTTTCAATCAGAATAGTGAGCAAGTAGCCAAGCGGAAAGAAACGCCAGAGTTCAGTGGGAGTCATAGTCAAGGTGAAGTCGGCAGTAGGCAGTAGCAGGAGGCTCCGTGTCTCCGCGTCTCCGTGTCTCCGCGTCTCCCTATCCTGCTTCCTGTTTCAGATCGTGCGCAGCAGGAACGGAACCTCCGCTAACACATGTGCAATCGCGACGGCGAAATAGACGTCACGTGTCACACTATAGTCCACGGCAAAACCCAACCAGAGCAAGGCGATCAGAAACAATCCGAGAACCAGTAAGGCGACGATGGAGCGCGGAAAGCCGCGCGGATGCCCGAATAGCGGTATTGTCTTCACGTCCCAGATTGGCCCACTGGCGCCTATCAATGGCAAAGCGACCAGCCAAACACCATAGTGGAGCATCTCGAGAAATACGTGCAGCGAAACAAGCAAATGACTGGAAATACTCGTCAAGAGCTCTGCCCCCGCGTGTTGCGTGATCCGCCAGGCCAAGCCGTTATCGTCAGCCAGGTGTGGAGTGCGCGCCAGCTGCCAGCAGATTGCTCCAATGAGCAGCGGCAGCAAAGCCAGAAACCGATGATATGTCGCGAGCCATTCCGGGCGGGTGCGACGTAGGTGGCGGTCAAGGAACCAAAGAGCGACAAGCGGATGCAGATAAACAATAGCCAGGCTAAAGATCTCAGGTGCGAGCCAGTTAAGTGAACTCAGGGCAAAAACAACCGGCCAGGCCGCTGTCCCAACTCGTGTCCACTTGCGGCTGCGAGACTGTTTACCGCGCAGCCACACCAGTGTAGCGATCCACAGCAGTAGTAACGTATTCCAGACTCCGATTACTGCGATCCAATTGTTGCCCGACCAGAGTTGAGTATAGTAAAGCCCTGGCAGGGAGAGAGACGTCAGCGTCAGGAAGCCAATTCCCGCAAAGGCAACTAGAAAGAAGTTGCGCGAGCGGCCGAAGCGAGCCGGCAAACGCATCAAAAAGTAGCGAAACTCGAACCAATTGTGGGGGCCGGCAAAGAGAAACACTGCAACAATTGAAAATTGCAGCGGCACCCAGCTCGCCAGCAGCGCTGAAAGGCAAGCAGACCCAACCAGCGTGCCTGCAAAAATTCTGCTGCGCGCATGCCCCTTGCCGGTGAGCACCGGAGAAGGCCAGCCAATTGGCTCCATGTTGGCGGCGCGTTCCACTTACTCTTCACCTGCCTTTTTATCTGACTTGTTCACCTTTAGCGGGATGAAAAGTTTGATGCCGTTGTCTTCGGCGACTATTTCAATCTTCACGGGACCTTGGGTTGCGCGTCCCGCACCGAGGTTCTGAGGCAAGTTGCGCCAGAGGTAAGTGGGAGGTGGTCCGGCGTTGGCGCGAGTTATGATCGTTGCCGCCCCAAAGACGGCCGCAGTCAGGATCATTGCAGCAACAACCTTTTGGCTCCGACTCTGACTTGCGCGCGCCAGCCAGACGCCTCCAAACGAGAGAGACAGGAATAGGAAAACTCCTGCGACTATCGTGCGCGTTGAACCGTGCGCGATGCGTGGCCCTGCCACGTCAGCCTCACCGGCGTTTGCAAGCGCGGTACGTAACTCCTGCAAACTTGCCTGGGGAATCTGCAAACGGGCATAAGTAACGTTCGCATCAGGTACAACTTCGAGCCCTGTATTCAATACGAACTTTCCCTGTTGCGGCGATGGCTTAGGCGGCGGCGCCAGATCAGCAAGGACCGCACTGCTGCCGACGAGCAGGATCAAACTAATCGCGAAGAAAATGAGCGTTCTGTTCATAAGAAACCTCCGAGGTTTAGGGGTTGGGCGTAACAGCAGATCTAATAGATCCGATAAGTCCAATAGGTCCTAGGAGTCTATCACCGGCCAAGTGCCTTATCATTACCACGATGTTAGAATGGTGCCGGAGCAGTTAAGTTGCATTCTTACTGAGGTAGATGGTCTTGGCCCGCGAACTAAACGTCATCAGCAATACTCCCAAGTCACGCCAGCCTAAGCCGGAGTGGCTCAAAATCCGACTAGGTGACCCGACGAACCAGAACCATGTGCTGAAGCTGATCGAAGGCTTGAATCTCCATACAGTGTGTCAGGAAGCGCGGTGCCCAAACATTTTCGAGTGTTGGTCTGACCGCACAGCTACATTCATGCTGGGAGGAGACATTTGCACGCGTCATTGCGGTTTCTGTGCCGTTGGTAAGGGCCAGCCCGGGTCTCTCGACCAGGAAGAACCCCGCCACGTGGCAAAAGCTGTGCGACATCTCGATCTTGCCCACACCGTAATCACTTCCGTGAATCGCGACGATCTTCCCGACGGTGGCGCAGCCCATTGGGCAGAAACGATCCGCCAGGTGCGAGCCCTGAATCCTGATTGCAAGATCGAGGTCTTGATTCCGGATTTTAACGGCGACGAAGCTGCCCTACACACAGTACTCGATGCTCAGCCTGACGTGCTCAATCACAACACCGAAACAATCGCTCGGCTTTACCGTCGAGTGCGGCCCGATGCCGATTATCAGCAGTCTTTGACCCTGCTGCGGCGTGCGGCCGACCGGCGCGACCATGAGAATCGGGGGATGCTCACAAAGAGCGGCATCATGGTGGGACTGGGAGAGACTTTTGCTGAGGTCATCGAATTGATGAGAGACCTGCGCTCGGTTTCGTGTGACATCATGACGATTGGCCAGTATTTACGGCCCTACGAGAAACGCCTGCCTGTTGAGCGCTATGTCACACCGGAGGAGTTTGAGCGCTGGCGCGAAATTGGAATGAGCATGGGATTTCATCACGTTCAGTCGAGCCCGCTCACGCGTTCTTCATACCACGCACGACAACAAGCCGCGCAATGAATTTCGGATTGCGAATTTCGGATTTCGGATTTTGAGATGACGTTGCTCGAGTGTTTTCTGGTCATAAAGTGTCATACACCATAATTGAAATCCGGAATCCGAAATCCGCAATCCGAAATTCGAAATTCGCAATCCGACATTCATGAAAGCCGTCATCTTCAATCAACACGGCGGGCCCGAGGTGCTTCATTACGCAGAAGTGCCGGATCCAAAGATCACAGCAAACGAAGTACTAGTGGAAGTGCGCGCCTGCGCTCTGAACCACCTCGATGTTTGGGTGCGCGGAGGCTTACCGGGAATTGAAATACCGTTGCCGCACATACTAGGGAATGACATCGCCGGTGTCGTTAGGGAAGTAGGCGAGTTAGCTACCTGGGTCCAACAGGGCGAGGAAGTAATGTTGCATCCGGGCGTGTCCTGTGGCCACTGCGTTGAGTGTTTGAGCGGCAGGGATAATCTCTGTCGCGAGTATTCTGTGCTAGGGCAAAGCCGCGCGGGTGGTTACGCAGAACTCGTTGTCGCGCCGGCAGTCAACGTAATCCCTAAACCTAAAAAACTAAGCTGGGAGGAAGCGGCCGCACTACCTCTGGTTACGGTCACCGCGTGGCACATGTTGGTGACGCGCGCTAATCTGCGGCCGGGGGAAGATGTGCTGATTCACGCGGCCGGAAGCGGTGTGGGTTCGATAGGCATTCAGATTGCCAAGCTGCTTGGTGCGCGCGTGATTGCTACGGCGGGGTCTGACGATAAACTGGCAAAGGCAAGTCAGCTTGGCGCCGATGAAACCGTCAACTACAACCGCGAAGACTGGCCCAAAGAGGTCCGACGATTGACGGGTCGCAAGGGAGTAGATGTCGTTTTCGAACACACCGGAGCGAGCACTTGGACTGGTTCGATTGCTTCGCTGAAGAACAACGGCAGGCTTGTGACTTGCGGCGCGACCAGCGGCTTCGATGCCAAAACTGATTTACGTCAGATATTCTACCGCCATCTGACGATTCTCGGTTCGTTCATGGGTTCAAAGGCCGAGCTCATTGAGGCCATGAAGTTTGTGGAGAGTGGCGCGATCCGCGCGGTGGTAGATCAGAGTTTGCCGTTGTCGGAAGCGCGACGCGCGCACGAGTTGATGGAAGATCGGGCGCAGTTTGGGAAGCTAGTTCTAATTCCGTGAATAGGGAATCGTGAATAAGACGACTCAGGCGTAAGCCACTCAATTTAGGAACTTCCCAGCTTTGAAGAGAGGGGATGAGGATATGGAGTTTTGCTTAGTGCCTTTCCAGCTTGAGGCGGGGACAGGGTCCGCCTTCCTCACCTGCAAGTTAGGGTAAATATATACTTGAGCGTTGAACTCGTGGACCGCGTCCCATAGGCCATGTAGCAAGTATCCGACTATGAGAGCAAATGGAACTCGGACTCCCACTAGGCCGAAAACAGTAAACACTGCCACTGCCGTCGCTTCTAACTGCCACGCATCCTTATCTCCAAAGTGAGCCGTGAAGGCCAAATAAAAGCCGGCGATTGGGATAAGAAACAATCCGAAAAATATCTGCTCTACCTTTGCGCTAAAAATTGACTTCGATATGTACACCGATCCAGCGGCCGACATAACCCCAATACTGATGTAGAGTGCCACGATCACTATGAGCCCGATTGCACTCGACGTGGGTTCCATTTTCGTTCTCCTGATTAGTAATAGGTCGATCAATTACTTCACGCAACCTTCCGTTTCTTTGTTGCTTTTTTCTTTTCTCCCTATCTCCGAGTCGCTTGTTATCTCCCCGTGTAGTCTTCCACAACAAAGCGTTTCCGGAGCAGGGGCAGGTTACCGCGCTCGAGGTCGAAGTTTGTTCCCGCGATGACCCGCTTGCCTTCATCTGTTGTTACCCAGTCAACAACCTGCGGCGCATTTGCGCGCAAGTAAGCAGCATCATCCTTATCGAGCGGCTTGCCGTCGGAGCGCGAAAATACCCAGACATGAGAGAACTGCCCATTGCGAATAAACTGAAGATCACGCTCAAAAGCCGTGCGCGATGGCGCTGGGGAAGGCTGGCTGGTGGCGCCGTCTGTGGGTCTCTGGGTACTTGTATTTGAACCGCTCTGGTTGCACGCCTGGAGCATTGCGGCAATGATGACTGCCGTTAGCGAGACCAGGCACGACTTTAAGATTCTTATAAACATCTCTTCCTCTGCATCCCGTGTGAAACCCAGAGTTCGGCTGCCAAAATTCAAGGTTCGTTTGTAGACGGCTCTTCACTCGGAAGCGAATCTTGACTGGAATCGCTCGGTTCCGGTTCCTCGGGCGGTGGCTCACCTTTTTGGTCACGGATGTGCAGTATGGTGCACTCAGTATCCTCGTACACTATATCAAACCAGCCACTCTCAATAGCATTGTTGAAGAACTTGTCGTGGCCGTTGTCGGAAAAGATGTATCGCGCGCCAAAGCGATCGCGTATCAATGGCCCAGGATCTTCCTCTTCACCCAGAGTTATCCGATCGTAGAGTTTCGAGAGCGCCGGGTCCTTGTCGAAGAGATACGTCGGATCGAGTCCGGACACGTAGTTGTGGCTGGGGTCGTAGTAAAACAGTCGCGGAAAGTCGTCCCAATCAGTGTTGAATACTATTTGGGCTGGCAAGACATTGGTCCGTATCCATTCCGCACCAGCTTTGTAGTATTCGTGATGTTCGCTGTGGGCAATGTCTCTTACCGTGGCGCGCAGATTGAACGCGAGAACGACTCCCAAAAGGACCGCTATGAGGGCCGAACCCAACGTTCCATAGAGTTCCAAACGCTGGCCTTCTACCGTCAATTCTTCAGGCTCGTTTCGATCGAGGAAGGGCTGCAGTTCGTCCAGCACGTCCTGAGGAAGTCGCGTAAATGCCGAGCGTGCTCCCAGGAGCCAGGTTTGAAGCGCAAAAGCAGAAAACATTACAGCGAAAGGCGGCCAGTATTCGGCTATTCTCTTCCAGCGCGCCGTCATGATCATCAACGCTGTCGAGAAGATGAGAAAGAAGAGTGAGTAGTGCGCGCGTTTTCGATCCGAAGGGTCAAAAGCAACATAACCAACGACCATAGCGATGCACGCTACCAGCGAGTTTCCCAGAAACTCCCAGGAATCGTACGGGTACCATTCCTGCCCAACCTTCGTAGAGAATTCAGACGGCGCCAGCTTTATACTCAAGTGCTCGTAGAAGAGCTGGAGGTTGTGTGGAAAATAAGGATTGATGATGAACCCAGCCGCTGTTCCCAGCAAGACCCAGACGATGGGACGCCACTCGAAGCGTCGCTCAGTCCAGCTCATAACTACGATCCAGATGAGGGCCGCGAGAATCAGCAACACGAACATGTCGTAAGTCAGAGTGAACAGGAACGCCAGCGGGATGAGAGGCCAGTATTTCTTTTTGAAAAGAAAATAGATGCCGGCAACAAGGTAGATGATCGCAAGCGGCGGTGCCTTCACCATGTTAAGCCGGTAAAGAAATGGAGATGAACAGGCAAGCAGGGCTACAAGCCAAACCAGGGTGTAGCGAATGCGGTAGTGAATCAGGAACCAGTAGCATGTGATTAGGGCCAGGCTGCCAAAAATTATGGCCGAAATCTTGGCCCCCAGCCGCATATCACCAAACGTAAATGGTATTTGGAATATATGAAAAAGAAAATGGTGATCGACGTAGTCCCTGGGGTTGAGCGTTGTCAGTGGAAGCCAGGTAAAGAGGGGAGGAAAGTTGCCGCTGCGCAACCCCTCCCAAAGCATTCGGCTCCACTTGATATGGTAGTAGCCGTCAAAGTCGCCACAGCAGATTGCATCAGTTGAAAATTGCAGTCTCCAGAAGATCAGGCTAATTGCAACTGCGCCGGCGACTAATTGAACGCCGCGCATCGCAGTCTCAGACTTTAAGATAAGGGCAAGCTTTGGCGAGGTCTTCATCAATCGACCGACTGTTCTTTCGGCAAGCCAGCCTAATTTCCCAGGTGTTCGATCAGATCAAGGAGAGCTCGTGGCTCAATCGGTTTGGTTAGGTGAGCGTTAAAGCCCGCTTCTAATGAGCGGTTGCGGTCATCAAACATGGAATAGCCGGTAACGGCAACCATGGGAATGGTCTCGTATCCCGGCTGCGCGCGTAGAGTTCTTGCCAGGTCGTATCCGTTCATCTCCGGCATACCAATGTCAGAAATGACTATGTCAAATTGATGCTGGTGCGCGGCGGCAATTGCGGCAGCCGCAGAATCTGCCGTAACTACGTCATAGCCTGCATGTGTCAACAAAACTGAGAGCATATCGGTAACGTCGGGCACATCATCTACAACCAAAGCGTTCTTCTTGCTCTTAAGGTCTCTTGTTGACTGAGTCTTCAAGGCTGATTCATCGGAAAATTCGTTTGTCTGGGGCGGCGAGAATTGATTTGCGAACTTGAATGGAATCGATAAAGGAGAAACAGGGAACCAGACATAGTTAGCCAGCATCATCCGACCTTTCTGCCGCTCAGCAAACGAATCAAAAATGCTAGACGCGAACCGGGATAATTTAGCCGAAATAGCTGAGGCGTGTCCATGTTTATTGGAACGTGGCACGGGCGTCTCGCCCGTGAATCACGCGCAGGATGCGCGTGCCACTATGACTTCGGCAGTGCCTTTTGTGTCGCCTACTTGGACTTGGCCAGCTAATTTGCTAGCGTGACTACTCTGACCTATGTACCCAGCCGGTAATCTTTTTGTTCCGGTCGAACACGGGCGGCTCGAAGCCATTCTCAAACTGCCCCACACGAGTCCTCCTCGTGGTGTCGCGCTCGTGC
The DNA here is from genome assembly GCA_050748205.1 of Pyrinomonadaceae bacterium. Taxonomy (GTDB): domain Bacteria; phylum Acidobacteriota; class Blastocatellia; order Pyrinomonadales; family Pyrinomonadaceae; genus PSRF01. The sequence goes on from JBOGOU010000048.1 coordinate 12,963, forward strand.
TGCACCCGCATCCGCTGGGGGGCGGTACAATGCATAACAAAGTGGTTTTTCGCGCTGCCAGTGCTCTGAATGATGCCGGGCTGATTACATTACGAATAAATTTTCGCGGTGTGGGTCAGAGTACAGGACAACACGACGAAGGACGAGGGGAACTTGATGATGTCCGAGCAGGCCTCTCTTACCTTGCGGACAACTATCCCAACCTAAACGTCACGCTTTGCGGATTCTCTTTTGGCGCGCGCGCGGGGCTGGAGGTGGGCACCGCGGACAACCGCGTGGCCCATTTGATCAGCATTGGCACGCCAGTAGACAAGTATGACTTCAGTTTTTTGAAAGGTTGTCGCAAGCCACTCCTGTTTGTGCACGGTGATAGAGACGAGTTTGGTGATATCGATCGTCTCCGAAGCCTGGTGGAGCAGCTCCAGCGCGACGCGCCGGTTCAGCTTTCCGTAATCGAAGGCGCCGGCCATTTTTTCGAGGGGCACCTGTACGAGTTGAAGAGTGCGATAACAGATTGGATCACGAAACAGGCAACCGGCCCAGAAGCACCGCTCAACGCACAGAACCATTTGCGGTAGCCAATGGATCCTAAGCTCAACTCTAATTGAAGGACTCACGGAACCATTTGCGGTAGCCAATGGATCCTCGGCACAACGCTAATGCCGCGCTGTGACTGCGGCGCGGGTTGAATGCCGTGATCCATTGGCTACCGCAAATGGTTCTGTGGGTGAGTGGCACTGGTCGAGGTTGAGTTTAGGATCCATTGGCTACCGCAAATGGTTCTGTGGCCAAGTGGCACTAGCTTGGCATCCGCTCACGACCGCTACCTTAGTTTTCCTTATCCACCTGGCTTATCGAAATGAATTGGGCCGTGGGCGGTTTCTTGGCTCGCAGTCGCAGGCGGACCAGCGTCAGCGCAATCGCCACGGCGATGGCCAATACGAATCCGCCGAGAAGCAGATGGCCCAGGTCCTGGAAATCAGAGCTAATTTCTTCTTGAAGAATACTCGTTGCTAGTGCATAGCTGTTGAGGATTGCGAATAGCGGAATTAGCGGCATGGCATCCAACCCTTTCATCAAGTGAAAATGGTCAAAAACGCAGCCAGCCACTCTCTTTAGACACCGCAGGAGTGCTGCGGTTCCGTCCAATGGTCAAATGATTTTGGAGATCTGACTACTCCTAAGCGTTTCACCATTTACCAGTCACCAGCTAACGATTTACGATGGCGCCATGAACCCAATGAACTCTTACAACGACCCAGCGATTCGCATCACGTTGCTGCCGCGGGATACCAATTCACAAGGCACAGTCTTTGGCGGAATTATTCTGAGTTATATCGACATGGCGGGCGCTATCGAGGCGCATCGTCGGACGAAGATGGAACGGTTTGTGACCGTAGCGATGCGCGAGGTTATCTTCCATAAACCGGTTTTTGTAGGTGACCTGGTGAGTTTCTATGCGGAAACGCTGCGCATTGGCAACACTTCAATTACGGTGCGAGTAATCGTGGAAGCGGAAAGGGTGGGATTAAGCACCGAGCGGGTGCGAGTGACCGAGGCCGAGGTGGTCTATGTGGCGGTGGATGCCCACCGCCAGAAGATAAAAATCAACCAATCGTGAACGTAGTTTTTTGTTAGAAACTGAATCCGATTTGAGCCTCGATGCGTCGATTACCAGCCGCCGCGTTTCCGCCGGCAAGAGATAAAGATCTGCCAAAGAAGGGGGAACTCAGGTTGCCCACCGGCGTACCCAAATTGGTGTGATTGAGAATATTTTGTGCTTCCAGAGCGAACGTAAGTTGGTATCGTTTCTCCGAGTCTTCAGCTCCGCTACCTCGTCCATTCTGAGAAGTCTTCGGAGACAAAGAACCGCGTCTAAAGTCAAAGCTGAACGACTTCCGGATCGCTAAGTTCAAAGCAAAGGAACTTGGACCATTGCCAAAGTTGCGCGGAATGACTTGTTGCCCCGGTGCCGGGTCCAGATCGAATGTGCCGAACGGCGTTTGAACCAACCTGTCTGGCTTAGTCAGCGAAGTAGCGAATGCAGGACGTTCGGTAAACAACGTATCCCCGTTCGTGTCAAACCCAGTGACCAAATTGAAGGGAGGACCCGACGCAGCGATGATCAGCGGGTTAAACCTCAGGCCCCACGGCCCGCTGATCGAGCCTCCGAAATTAAAGCGGTGACGTATATCCAAAGCAGCGCGGCCGTATTCACCGCTGAGGTCGTAGGTGTTTGCCGGGAAGCTTGCCGCACCATCTGTGTCACTCTGTGCTTTATTAAGAGCGTAATTAGCAAAGAGAGTCAGGTTATTACCAAGACGTTTGTTGATGCTCACGACTATCTGGTTCTGCTCAAAGATTCCGCTGGATTCAAACTCAAAAACATTGCCGGTATTAGCCAAAGGACGGATGCCACTGCCAGATACGTTGGGAATGAATGTGCCCGGCAACGGAGCATTGATGTTGCGCGATCGCAAAACATGAAGTGAGCGCGAATTCAAGTAACTTACTCCCAGCGTAAGGTTGAAAGGCAATTGGCGCTCAAAGCTGAGTGCTGATTGCAATGTGTAAGGAGCTTGCAGGTCATCCGCCACCAGTCTGACTGTTTGTGGTTGGGCAAAAGCCGTTAGCGTCGCGATTGAGGGGACATTCGGGAACAGATTCAATATCAGGGGATCCGAGACAATAAACTGCTGCTGATTGAGCCCGTTGAAGCGGTTCGCTTGTAACGTGAAACTCTGATTGAAGCGTTCGTAAAATACGCCGAAGCCGGCCCGCAACACTGTCTTTGCTTTGCCGCCGCGTTTGGTCCCCGGTGACCAGGCGATCGATATGCGAGGTGCAAGATTAAGATTGCTGCTGATGTTGCTTTGCCTTTCATAGCGCATGCCAATCGCGAGCATGAAGTTTTGGCGCAACCGCCAGTCATCCTGAACGAAAAAGCTGAAGTCGAGCTGCTTAACCTCCGCCCGGGGATTGCCACCGGCGATGGAGAATTGCGTCGCACCGCCGCCCCGTTCGCGTATGGCGGCGGGAGAAAAACCGTGCCGCTGGAGTTGCAACGTCCGCTGGTACCTTTGGATACTTGTGATCGTCTCGAGCACCGGCACACCGTTACTGAAAACGATCTCATCGTTTAGTAGTTGAGGCGCGGATCCTCCGGTAAAGGTGTAAGTGCCGCCAAAATTCTGGGGCGATATGCTGGTCAATTGAGTGCGTCGAAGTCTTCCGCCGTATCGCAAGAGGTGCTGACCAAACGAGCCAATAACGTAGTCTTGTAAATCGAAGCGCTGACCTTGATTTGTCGCCAAGCCAACCTGTGAGCCGCCGCCGGTAAATGCATCCTGAACATCAAGCGTGGGAACTGAGTTGTCTCCTCTCTGCTCGCTGTGGGTCCTGACGTACTGGAGTCTGACTTCATTGATTACCTTCGCACTAAGCACCGCCGTCTCCGTAAGACGGAGTTCATGATTGTTATCCGTCGTATCGTAGGCACGAGAAAGCAGCGAGAATCTGCCTACGCCTGAGTTGCTGGCAACCGACGGCTCGATTTCCAAGCGCGCTACTAGAGTGTTATTCCGATCTAATTGAACGTCGAAACGCATGTCGATCTCGGTAGCTTTTTGCGACCTCACAACGCTCATGTTCAATGGAATGATTGCAAGTGCAGGGTCAAGAATTGTCGCCGTGATAATTGCGTTGTCCGAAATGTTGTCCCGTTCGACACCAAGAAAAAAGGAAGCGCGCTTTTCGATGATGGGACCCGTAATGTTCCCTTCAAAGCGTCGCGATTGGTAAGGTGCGCGGTTTGGCAGGAAGGGATTGCGTGAGTTCAGGCTCTCATCACTGAAAGCGAAAGTTCCTTCACCGCCAAACTTATCAGCACCCGGTTTGGTGAAGATCTCTATGCGGCCGAAGCCTTGCCGATCAAATTGCGCCGAAAACGGATTTTGATTGATGCGTATCTCTCGGATAGAGGATTTGGGAGGCATGATACCTCCGCTGAAGCCGTCAATGAAGATTTCTCCGCCTGAAGGTCCGGCAGATGGTCCAGCCAAAGCTTGTAAGGCGCTAACGAGATCGCCTCGATCATCGGGTAGCGCATTCAGATCGTTTCCGCTGATAGCGATACCACTGGCGTTATTCTCTGGTGCCGTGCTCAGGGCCGGCCGGTCAGCGATCGTCACTTCCTCGTTCTTAAGAGTGACGCTCAAGGTTATGTTGAACGGGTCGCGGTTCTTTGTTGATACCTCAAAATCTGTCCTTTCATAAGGAGCAAAGCCCGGGGCTTTAGCGCTCAACGTATACTTACCCGGCGCGATGCCGCTAAATACGTAAAGGCCCTCGCGATTTGTTGTTACAGTCTTCTCAGCTCCGCTGGCATCCCTCAGACTCACGGTTGCTCCCACAACCAACGCCCCATTTTGGTCGGACACGTGCCCGCGCAACAGGGCAGCCGGCCTTTGCGCCGGAACCTCGTTAACAAGGGATGCAAAGATCATCAAGAAGGCGAAAGTCAGTGCCAAAAAACGTCGAAACAAGTCCTTCATCTCCTTGTGAACCTGCTTTCGTTTCTCCGGTCACCCGGGCCCTCTTTCTGATGGCACAACCGAGCCGGGTGGTCAGTTCAGTAGGGATTGCATGCGCCGGAGTGCCGTCGCCGCCTCACCAAAGCCTGGTTGTTCTTCAAGCGCAAGGCTGTAGTGACGGGCGGCGTCGAGATACTTCCGTCGCCTCTCGTAAACGCGGCCCAGGTTGAAATGAGGAAAAGCATAGGATTCATAGCGCGGAGCAAAAAGGGCGCGTTTGAACCAGCGAACGCAACCATAGGAGTCGCCCTTCGCAAGAAGGTAACTCCCAATATCGTTGTAAGGGTTGCCCAGTGTTTCGTCCACACGAATTGCCTGCAAACACTCGGCGATTGCCTCGTCGTAGCGATCCTGGAAGCTATAGACCCAACCCAGAAAAGTATGAGCTTCGGCGGTCGGGTAAGTTTCAATTGAGCGCTTGTACAGTTCTATCGCGGTTTCGTAGTTCTGCGCCTGCTGAGCCTCGTAAGCTTCGTGAAAAAGCTCTCGAGCCTGGTACTTAGCTGTCGGCGAAATGTCATCTTCGTACATGGTTTGAAATACTTACCTAGTCAACACAATCAGACGTCTTGGCTTTTGCATTATCCAATCGTTTGATGCGCCCGTCTATCTTAGGGGCGACTCCCTTCGGGGTGGCGATTGCTCGCCGCAGGATATCGAAATCACTCTGCCCCTGATCGGGGGAAATTAACAGCCGGGACCCCTTGAGCATTGCATAACCATCTCCCCCGTCGATGGCGAGGAAGTTTGTCGTGGCCAGTGTGTATTTCCGGTTCTCGTCGAGCGGTTGTCCGTTGACCGTCACGCTGACGACACGAGATCGCGGAGGCCGGCTGGCATCAAAGGAAAATCGAAGGCCTGCGACCTGGGGAAAGCGCCCTGGTTCCTTATCTTCCGCGCTGCGGCTGACACCGTGTTCGAGAGTAGCCTTCAGGGTGGCGCCGGTCAGCTCCAATTTTACTACCTTGTTTTTGAACGGCAGAAGCGAAAGCAGGTCTCTTTTCGTGAGGCGGCCCGGGCTGATGATCGTATCGGCACGTATTGACCCTCCATTCATGATGGCAACTTCCGCTCCCGTCGCTCTGCGAAATGCATCGGCAATCAAGTTGCCGACATTCGTCTCCCTGGTACGACCCTCGGCGCTTCGCGCATCAAGTGCGACGCTCGAGCGTCCCACTGACTGCGAGAGTTCCTTTAGCAGGCCTTCATATTTGCGATACACAACAACAAATTGTTGATCTTCTGGCGTTTCGCTGGTCACCGAGATCACTTTCCAGTCGATGCTTTCCAACTCGCCGCTCGTCTTCGAGACGTTCAAGTCAATTCTTCCTAATTCCCGGGCGTCCGCGGTCATCTTGAAGATTGGCGCGCCACCGGCTGCCGACTCCAGTAACGTATGTTCATGGCCACCAATAATCACGTCGACGTCGGCGCAGCGAGCCACTTCCTTGTCTTCACTCATCGACAGGTGAGTTAAGGCAACAACAACCTTAGCGCCGCGTTCGTGAATGTCAGAAACCGTTTTCTTCGCCACTTCGCAGGGATTGAGGAACTCAACATCAGGACCCGGCCGCGAGGTGATCTTTGTTTCAGGAAGCACCAGGCCGAAGATTCCGATTTTGATCCCGTCGAATTCGCGGATAACAAATGCTTCAGCGTCTCCGAAGGGTTTTCCGGTCTTTCGGTCGATGACGTTAGCAGCCAGCCAACCGAAACGCGACTCTTTCATGCGGTCAATGAGTACGGCTGGGCCGAAGTCAAACTCGTGATTGCCAAAGGTAGCGTAGTCGAGCCCGGCCGTATTCCACGACTCGATCATCTGGGCGCCCTTATAGGTAATTGACTCGACGGAGGGGGATATCGTATCGCCGGCAAGCAAAAAGAGTAGGTGGGGCGACTCTTTTTGTATTTCTTTCTTAAGGGTCAAGACGCGCGCTATACCGCCGCGTGTGCCGCGATCGACAGGCGCAAATTGATAGACATCATTCACCTGCAGCAGGGTGATGCGAGTCGTGCACTCGGCTTGCTGCTGGGCGTTTAGATTCGCACTGGACGTAATTGTGAGAATTAAGAGAAGTGCCAGGATCAAACTAACTGACTTCGGTCGATCAAGCATCGTTATCTCCTTGATTTCTAAGCTACCGGCTATCGGGAGCGGTTACGTGGGGTTGAGCGGTACTATGCACATTGAGGGTAACGATCCATTGCCTACCGCAAACGGTTTTGAGGTTGAGCTGCTCCGGTAGCTATGTCAACTCGACCAGCACCATTCACCCCAATTATAATCGCCATAAAGCGGCCGAACGCTTGGACGGTGTCTTATTTATTTTTCCTTATTTTAATGACCTTTGATGAAACAGTTTTTCTTACGGGATTTCCCGGCTTTATCGCTGAACGCCTCCTAAGACGTCTGGCCCAAGAGAAAGCGCGCTTTTTACTCCTGGTGCAGCCTGCGTTGCTCGGGCGGGCGCGCACAGCACTCGAGTCAATTGCAGATGAAAGCAAAATCCCTCTCTCCAATTTTCACATTCTCGAGGGTGATATCACCAAATCGGATCTAGGCCTCTCTGTTCCCGAAAAGGAAATTGCACGTTCTCAAGCAACAGTGCTCTTTCATCTTGCTGCCATCTATGATCTGGCAGTTGCTCGTGACCTTGCCCTGAACGTCAACGTTCAAGGCACGAGGAATGTTAACGACTTTGCCCGGGGGCTTCCCAACCTGCGCCACTATCACTATGTTTCAACGTGTTACGTGGCGGGAAAGAGAACAGGAAAGATCCTGGAAGCGGACCTGCAACACGACGCCGGATTTCGCAATTACTATGAAGAATCGAAATACCTGGCGGAGATCGAGGTTGACTCGCTGAAATCCGAATTGCCAATCACCATCCATCGCCCAGCGGTAGTCTGTGGCGACTCAATGACAGGGGAGACAGCCAAGTATGATGGGGTCTACTATTTGATTCATTACCTCCGAAAGTGGCCGCGTCTACTCTCGCTCTTCAACATTGGCAACCGCGATGTCAATCTCAATCTGGTGCCTGTCGATTTCGTGGTGGATGCTATGACTGCGCTTGCCCGAGATGCGCGGGCGGCCGGGAAGACTGTGCAGCTCGCCGATCCGAATCCCCTCACAACGAATGAGCTATTTAACACCATTTCCAGATGTCTCACCGGCAGAGACTCGCGCCTTACAGTTCCCGCGCCGCTGGTGGAGTTTTCCTTAATGCTGCCACCCTCGCCAGGAATTACCGGTTTGCCGCATCATGGTGTGCCTTACTTCTTTCTGAAGCAAAACTACGACACCAGGCTTGCGCAGGAACTGTTGGAACCGCATAACCTACGCTGCCCGCCCTTCCCCTCCTACGCAAAAGCCATTGTCGAATACGCCAGTCTCCATCCTCTCCTTTAGCAAGACTGGCGTGCAACCTAAAATGGCGGCACAATTCCCGCTAAGTTGCAGGTGAGGAAGGCGGACCCTGTCCCCGCCTCAACTCCGACAGCGATTCGAGTCAAAGTGCAACTATTCAAGTCTGAAAATCTCGAAGGTTGGGAAGGTGGGCTTGCCCCCGCTCAACTTTGGAAAGCCTTCACTTCACAAGAAATCACCCAAGTCTGAGGTCTCCTGTGACCCTGAGTGTCCCCCAAGATGAGCGGGGGCAAGCCCACCTTCCCGACCTGCAAGTTAGCAGGCCTTTAACCTGCAATTTTGGGGTGGGGTCTGACCGTCCCTGCCCGGTTTGACTTTCTTTCAAATTTAGAATTAGTATAAATCTACTTGAATTTGGCATATGGTAAAGCACGTCAAGGATCAGGGAGACGGACAGAAGCTAACGCGGCAGCGCGAAGCCGTCCTGCGGGTCGTTCGTGAACGCGAGGATCACCCGACCGCGAACGACATCTTCGAGGCGGCGCGCGCCATTCTGCCGGGCATTAGCTACGCGACGGTTTACAACTCGTTGCGCTACCTAAGGCAAGCCGGGTTAGTGCGCGAGATCAGTTTCGGCAACCGCGCCAGCCGTTACGATGGGGTAACCGAACGGCACGATCACGCGATCTGTACCGCTTGCGGCAAGCTCGTCGATTTTGATCTGACCGGGGCGCCTGAACTCATGCGCGCGGCTGCGCGCAAGTCCCGCTTTAAGCCTGAATCTGTTCACCTGACGCTTATGGGTCTTTGCCCGGAATGCCGCGAAGGGAAATAAGAGATCGGAAACTTAGTCGCGCATGAACGCAGATGAACTCGGATCTGGAAAAGACATTCAGTCAAGAGAGAGCATTCTGATTCTGATCCGCGTTGATCCGGGTAAATCTGCGGCTAATTATTTGTCCGGTAAGTAACAAGCACCTTAACTCTAATCTGGAGGATTCATGACAGCAGCAACAGCAGCAGCAATTGAGAAGGCGATGGTTGGCCAGCCCGCGCCAGATTTTGATATGGCCTCGACGAAAAACCTTGAGAAACTTAACGAGAACGTAAAACTATCCGACTACAAAGGCAGATGGCTCGTGCTTTTGTTCTACCCGCTGGACTTTACATTCGTGTGTCCCACTGAGCTGACGACTTTCAGTGACCGCTACGACGACTTCCAGGGCATAGCCGCCGATATTATCGGTGTTTCAACTGACTCGGCCTTTTCGCACCGGGCGTGGATAAATACTCCGCGCGACAAGGGCGGAGTGGAGGGTTTGAAATATCCTCTGGCTGCCGATGCTACGAAAGATGTAGCGCGTGACTATGGCGTGCTAATCGAAAATAGAGGGATTGCACTGCGTGGCCTATTTGTGATCGATCCGGAAGGGGTTTTGCGTTACAAAGTGGTTCACGACCTAAACATTGGGCGTTCGGCGGAAGAGACGCTGAGAGTGATTCAGGCCTTGCAAACAGGCGGACTATGCCAGGCTGAATGGAAGCCCGGTCAGAAGACGCTGAATAGTTAATAAGTTGCCAAGTAACAAGTGACAAGTAACGAGTGGCAGTGAGCAATGATGAGTGGCCGGTTCGCCGGCCACTCATCACTAGTTACTTGTTACAGTTTTTTGGAGTCAAGACAATGCCAATGCGAATAGGAACTGAGATGCCCCGGCTTGACAGTGCGACTGAGTGGTTTGGCGGAACGCAAGCGCACGCCGAATCAGAAGCCAAAGGCCAGCCCACGCTTATTCATTTCTGGTCGGTGAGCTGTGGTGTCTGCAAGGAAAACTTGCCGCGCGTTGCTCAATGGCGCGACGAGAAGAAGGAACAGGGTCTGCGTGTCATAGCTGTGCACATGCCTCGTTACGAATCTGATACTGATGTCGAGACTGTGCGCGAGGCCATCGCCTCCTACAGTATTACCGAACCATGTGCTATCGACAACGAACACAAATTGCGGGATGCTTTTCAAAACGAACAGGGATACGTCCCCGCCTACTACCTTTTCGATGCCGAGGGAAGACTGAGAAGTTTTGCCGCCGGTGAGCGTGGGTTGGATCTCTTGAAAGCTACACTCGACCGAGTTCTTGCTCAGACAAAAACAGTTTCGACGTTCTAGTATGACCTTTATATAAAACGCTACAAAGGCGCTCTCATTCCGACTTAAGCTAAATCGCCCAAGACCATGGTGTTTCGTGGATCGTTTTTGATTTCGGTGCTACACACAAACGCCGGAAAGAACTGAAATTAGGACACTTCCCAACCCCTCAAACCATTGACAAACACCTTCTGGCTATTATAAAAGACCCTCGCTCTCATAAGTTCCTTAAATGGCTTTGCAGCGTTCCTTACCTCTCCGATGAGCTGGACGATGCAAGGCAACACGTGCAACTGAATTGGCATTGGTCTTCCCGGGCTGTTTGTAGTCAGCCCAATATTCACTCTTTCTCCAAGCGATCGGTTGATGCAAGAAGAATGAACATTGCTAGACCTGTCTATCGTCAGGCTCAGTAGTCAGAGAGCCATACTTGCATAAAACTGGCGACCAGCAGAATTTCAGGGAACTCATGAGGCCAAAGAAATCACGCCTCGTGGCCTTAAGAATCCATTACGTGAACCCCTAAGACGCGCTACTTGCACGCGCAAACTTAACAAGGAGTCAGATATGCCTGACAGCGTCCCGGTTACTGGATTGCACACACCCATAACCAATATCCCACCAACGGAGTCAACCGTTGTTGTTCCAAAGTTATCCCCCGGTTCCACTGGCGTCGGAGAAGTGCTGGCGATAGAGGAAGGCTCGCTTGTGGAGACCGTGGTGCACACCGAAAGGGGTCTTGAAAGTGTCGTAGAATTGGCGGCGCCTGATATGTCGGGTTTGGAAGACATCGGCATTGCATCATTTGGTGCTGCACCCGCACTGGAGGCGGTTATCGGAACCGACGAACGGGTACAGATCACCAACACTCAACAGTATCCCTGGCGAGTAAATGCTTCACTACTCATCACTGCCGCCGATAATTCCCAGTGGATCGGCACCGGCTGGTTTATTAGCCCGCGAACGTTGGCGACAGCGGGCCACTGCGTCTTTATAAAACACAGTGGAGTTCCGGGTCGCGACGGCTGGGTGAAAAAGATTCAGGTGATGCCCGGGCGCAATGGAACAGAAGTGCCGTTCGGCGGCATCACCTCCACCGAGTTTTGGAGCGTAAGGGGGTGGGGCGAACAGGGCCTGGAAAATTATGATTACGGCGCAATCATTCTACCCTCTGTTTTTCCGCAAGAGCTTGGACACTATGCCTTCGGCGTATTCGATGACGCTACGTTGCTCGCGGCGACAGCGAATATTGCCGGCTACCCGAGTGATAAACCAAGGGGCACTTTATGGTATGACAACAGGCAAGTAGGCAGCGTAAATCCTGACAAAGTGTTTTACGCCGCGGACACCGCCGGCGGGCAGAGCGGGGCTGCCGTATATATCTTACGCGAGGAACAGCGCACCGGAATCGCGATCCATGCCTACGGTGGGAATACAGCAAACTCCGGAACGCGAATTTCCTCACAGGTCTTCAGCAATCTTGAGGCCTGGAAGCGAACCTAGTTTGGGCGCAGTGACAACCATCCGGGGACACGTCGTTGATCCGCAAGGCCAACCGGTGGCTGAGGCGGCAGTTTACATTGTCTCTGCGCCTGCGAGTATGCCCGACATCGCGCAGCTTACTGACGATCACGGTCAGTTCATTATCTCAGCACCTGTCCTCGGTAGATACACGGTGGGTGTGCGGTCAGATAGCTGGGGATTGACCAAAACAGATGTCGAGGTCAACGACAAAGAGCCGGTGACTGTCGAAGTGCAGTTCACCCAACCGAAGGAGGTAGACAAATGACGACGCTCGGTGAAGGAGCAAAACAAATCAAGGCGTACCGCGGAATAGTGCGAGTTAATGACAGTGACGTCATCCTGGATGCCGGGGGAGTAGAGATACGGCTCGAAGGAGATCGCGAGAAGTTCGTTCCTTTGAACGGATTGTTTACCACTGTAAACGGAGTGCAGGAGGGCGACACCATTCGCAATGCAGCGCCGGCCCTGCAACCGGAGGCAGCCGCCGCGGAGGCAAGCGGGGCAGAACTGTTTGAACCGGTCATCGCGGCAATCAAAGCGAACGCACCAGCTTTGCTGGAGATCCCTGGTGTGTTCGGAGTGAGACCAGGGTTTCGCACCCTGAACGGCGAGCTGACTCAGGAGCCTGCGATCATCGTCATTACCAAACCAGGCGAAAAAGTCGGACCAGTACCGCCGAGCGTTGGCAGTATACCTGTTGAGCAACGCACTGCATCGGCCCAGGAGATGGTTGAAGGCCTGGCGCCACTCTCAGCATGGGAAGGAGTAGTGACCGAAGCTGTGCCGCAAATTGCGTACACTCCACCAGACCCTCCGCCTGCGCTCGTAGATGCGCAGGTGCACAACATTACCTGTCACGTTGGCCCTGACTCCGGCTGGACGACGTTGAAGCCGTTTCTCGATGGGACGACCACGAGTCTCACAGTCGCGATGTACGAGTTTTACGCGGATCATATCGTCGATACAGTGACACGGCTGGGCGAGGAAAGCGGCGCGAACCTGAACATGATTTTGCAGGTGAGCTCAAACGATAAGAACATCGAGGATACTCTTAGCGATAGTTGGGGTAACCGTTTGGAATTCACTCGAGCTTCTGTCTCCGGCCCGGGTCGAGTCTTCAATAACTCCTACCACACCAAAGTCGCGGTAAGAGACTCCAATGCATTCTGGCTCTCGAGCGGCAATTGGAGTCCCAACAGCCAGCCACTGATCGAGCCGGGCTCTGAACAAACTCTGTACAGTAAAGGCAACAGGGAATGGCACGTCATTATCGAAGACGAGCCGTTAGCTAAAATGTACGAGCAATTCATCGAACACGATGTCAAGCAGGCACGCGAGGCGGGCGCGCCTGAGGCCGCTCCCATCATGCCGGATCTCTTGATCCCGGAGTCGATGCTGGTACCCGAAGCCGCCGTGGTCCAGGACCACCCGTTTGAGGCCAGGACGTTCGCGACTTCGGGTAATCCCGTTCGCGTCAAGCCGTTGATGAGCCCTGACAACTACGCGCCGGAAATCGCGACATTAATCCAGGGGGCCGAGAGCACACTGTACCTTCAGTTTTCGTACATACGCCAGCCATCGAATGAGAAATTCGATGACATCATCACGGCCATCGCGGACAAGATGAATGACGGGCTGGACGTGCGCGTTTTGGTGGGCAGCAGTCAAAACCCCGAGCACTCAGACCTGCTAATCGGACGCCGTGGCTGGAAGCGTAGTATGTTTCGAGGCCAGCGCAGCAAGGTGCATAACAAGGGTATTCTCATCGACGGCAAGATCGCTGTCGTGGGGAGCAACAACTGGTCGTCCGACGGCACGCAGTACAATCGTGACACCAGTCTTGTCTTTTTCTCGCGCCCAATCGCCCAGTACTTCACTGAGGTATTCATGTTTGACTGGGACAACCTGTCCAAGTCGATCGGCAGTGCTCCGGAGGTAGCACCTGTGCTTGCACCGGAGAGTGGGCCGACGCCACTCGGCATGGTCCGTATCCCGTGGCAGGCGTGGTTTGATGAATAATGGCCTATGCTGCCTGATGAAGACAAAGACTATGTGATCGAAGTATTGATCGAGCAGGTCGCACCGTTGGAGAAACCGCGGGAATCGCTGACTGCTCCCTTTTTCGGCACGACCTTTCCTCAAGATTTAAGGCAGGGAAACCCGCGTGAGCTCGTGATGGACGCCGTCCGGCTCTGTCTCGTTGATTCCTGGAAGCATGCTCCGCCGTGGCTGGTCTTGCTGCTTAAGGCTTTCCCTCTGGAAGTGGCGGATACGAAGATAGCCGGAATTCTGGAGACTCTGCGTCATCCGCCGCCGCCCCCTGACGACCTGTTGGATTCGACAATCCTTAGCAACGGCGCGCCCTTCGTGAATCGCACGGCGCTTCGCCTCCACCTGCGCCGCCTGGCAACCCCGGCTGCCAATACGCAGCCAATTCTCGTCGTCAACGGAACCACGAAGAGCGGCAAATCCTACTCTACCAATTACATCGAATATTTCTCCTACATTCAACCGCCTATCATCACGTACCAGATGGAATTTGACCCGGAAATGGGGCTGGAGATGGGCGCTGAACAAGTGGCGCGCGATCTCGTCTCCATGATGGGGCGTTCCCTGGACGCAAAGCCCCCATCCTCGACCAACCAGAAGCTCTATGTGCGACAACTCGCCCTCTGGGTACTGAATGAAGCCGCTCAGTCACCCTCGCAACACTGGTTCATCCTCGACAACTTTCGCGGTGAGAAACTTCGCCAGGACACGCGTGACCTGCTAATCGCGCTCTCTGATCGAATCACAACCGGTGTGTTCCCGCAACGATGCCGGCTGATTCTGATCGGGTTTGATCGGGCCCTTCTGACCGTCGATCCTGGCAAAGTTGATGAAGAGAATGTAGGTCCCTGCCCCCCAGCCGCAGTCGAAGCCTCGATCACGGAGATTCTCAAGCGGGCGCCGAGTCCCGTCGGCGCGGATTCTATTTCTCCGATGATCCTGGCTAACCTTCCGAACGGCGAAGGTCGAATGGCTGAGGTGAACACGCGCCTCCGTGCGCTGCTCTATGCGATCGAGGAAGTGAAACAGATTCTCACCGGTGTTAACGGCGTAGACTACAAGGACATTTTGCTCAAAATGCTTGAAGACCTTCCTTCAGGCCAGGAACGCATGCCGGAATTGCAAAGCCGGCTGGGAGAATTACGCGAAAGCATCGCGGAGCTTTGAAGTCGATGGCGGATGCTACCCAAAGACTGCTTGAGAGGTATGAGAGCAAGCGCTCGGTGCGCCGGATCGTTTCAGTTGCGGATCGTGATCCGCAACGATGGTCATACCTTAAAGCCGCGGCCGTCCTGCATTGTTTCGTGCCCGAATCGCTCCAGCCGCTCTCGCCCGACTTTATTTGCGATCGACCGCGAACTCTGGTGTTTGATGATGTCGTGCGCCTCGCTGGCGGAAGGTCCGATGGGCTTTTCACGCTAAAGCCTGAGAAGCGGCGCGAGGCCTTGCGTGAGTTCTCCTCGCGTGAGGCCATGAGTAAAGCTCTGGAGGCAAATCCCGATCGACTAATGACGCCCGTGCAAAAGATGTGGGAGTCGTACCTGCAAACGGCTTCGCTGCCGCCGCCTGAGACTCTCGGCTATCGCCAGCTCACGCACCTGTGTCAAATCGTTTCCTGGTTGGAAGGCGTCGACAACAATCTTCCCGATCAGGCGTACCTGCTTGACCTGGTTCGCCGCAAGAGTGTGCTTGCGAGCTTTGAGCACCTGGTCACATCTAACTTCACGGGGCGCGTCGCGGAATTGGACATGTTGCGCCGGCATTGCGGCGTGCTCCCTGAAGCAAGCGGAATTCAATCGATCGGGCGCTACATTGCTGAGTGGCTTAAGAGGTCGCCCCAGCCAATTCTCGCAATTTACGGCTCTGGCGGAGTCGGTAAATCTGCTCTGATCGGACACATTCTTTGGGAGCAGGCGCAGGCTGAGCCGGAAAAAAGAATTCCTTTCGCCTACCTGGCGTTCGATCAACCAACGTTGCGGGTCGACACTCCGTTCACGATTCTTGTGGAGGCCGCCGCGCAATTCGACCAACAATTTCCCGAACACAAAGAGGCGATTGAGCGGTTTCACAGTGATGTGCGAGCTTTTCGAGACGCTCGCGATTCTCTGGGTAAACGAAGAGCGATATCATCTAGCCGAGGAGCACGTCTTGAAGAAGTGCAGTCGTTAGACAGGAAGCTCTACCTGGATTTTGCCGATCTCCTGATGGCGATCGGTACCCGCAAGCTTGGCGATGCGGTCGTAAGAAGTCCCGTTCTCCTGGCGCTGGACACGTTTGAGGAAGTGCAGTACCGGGATCGCGAGAGCTTGACTGGATTTTGGCGCATGCTCCAAGAGATTCACGAGGCTTACCCACCGTTTCGAGTTGTCATAAGCGGTCGTGCCCCGGTCGAGGACGCGGCTAGCAAGCGGGCTGGCGTCCAGGTCGTAGAACTTGCTGAACTCCCCATGCCGGATCGAACGGCCCTGCTTCAAAGTCTCGGCGTCTCGGATCCCGAGATCGCAAAAGCAGTGGCCGAACAGGTAGGTGGTAATCCTTTATCGCTGCGTCTGGCGGCCAATGTGATCACTTCGGAGTCGGAGGCTGCAACAACAAGAGGCATCAAGAACCTGAGCACTCGCACGTGGCTATTCTTCAAGGTAGATGAGCAGATAATTCAGGGCCAGCTTTACTGGCGAATACTTGATCATATACATGATGAGAACGTTCGTAAGCTGGCCCATCCCGGTATGGTCTTGCGCCGGGTTAGCTCCGAAATAATTCTGGAGGTGCTCGCCCCACTTTGCCAGATTTCAATCAATGGCCTGGCCGATGCTCAGCGTCTCTTCGAGAGTTTGAGAAATGAACATGCGCTCGTTCAGGCTGGGGAAGAAGGAACTCTCGAATACCGACCGGAGATTCGGCGGTCAATGATTCGACTGCTGGAACAGGATAGATTCAGCGAGGTACGCGACTTACACCGCGCGGCAATCTTTTATTACTCGGGAAAAGACGGAGTAGTGGCACGTGCTGAGGAGATTTATCACCGCTTGGTTTTAGATGAGGATGCGCCGGAGTTGCTGGACAGTAGATGGTTGGATGGTATCGAACAATCAATCGCCGCAAGTGTGGAGGAATACCCGGATCGCGCTAAAGCCTGGCTGGCATCGAGAATCAACCTGGAGGTACCAAGAAGCGTTTTTCACAGTGCCGATATTGCTGAATGGGAGCGAAACACTACACGCAAAGTGCAGCGCGCACTCAGTGGGCTGCAAACAGATTGGGCGTTGGAGCTACTTGCTGAGCGGGAAGACCGTTCTGATGCGAGCCCCCTATTTGCCCTCGAAGCCAAGGCTCATCTCCTGCGAAACGACCTCGAGAGTGCCTGGGCAGTTCTTGAAAACGGTGTCGAGCGTGTCTCCAAGTCCACCAACCGCGGCCGGCTTGCCGAGTTGTTTTGGTTGCAAGCCCAGGTTGCAATACTGCGGAACGAACCGGGGCTCGGAGATGAGTGTCTAGAACGCGCCGAACGCGCAATTGAGAAGGGCAGTAACCCGATCCCGCTGATGCACATTCTTTGTCATCGGCTTTTGATTCGGGACAAGTTCAAACTGGATTATGAGGAGACCGCGGCGCAAGTGCGACAGCGCCTCAATGCGGTTTGCGAGCGCATCGATGAATCAACCGTTTACTCGGAGCGGTTTGTAGTTCAACTAGCGTTGTTTCTATTGGAAAACGAGTTTCCGAAAACCAAAGAGCGTCTGGCGTCGCTCATTGGATACACCGACCGGCCCCCCCCGGGAGACCCGCTCACCAGCGAAAACCTACGGGGGCTGGAGGGGTATCGCGAGGCTTGGGAGCTGGGAACCGAACCTTCACCGGAGGCGGCAGCCTGATGGCACTTCTTACCCAGGACGAAATACTGCAGGTAATCGACGCCCTAATTAACAGTGGCGTCGATACGTCCGCAAACCGCGGGGCGTTGTTGCAATTCATAAGCAACCAGTTTATTGCAGGACTGCCCATAGGTGGCCTTCCCGCAGCCCAGTTACTCAGCGACATCGGTCGTATGAACAAGGTCGAGCGCCTGGCTAATGGAGATGTGCCGTTACAGATCTATCTTCGCAACGCCGCTCTTCTCCTCTCAGCCGCCGAGGAGGAACAGAAGGTTATTCGCACTGCTTTGGACCAGATCGTCCACCGTGCGTCTGGCTCTCCGCGTTTAGATCCCGCAAACATCCCAGAAACAAAAGAGAAGCTCATCTTCAGAGACGACACAGTGACCTTCGCTTTCATGGATGCAGGCGTTAAAGCCGCCTCCGCTGTCATGAAGCTGCGCGTCCCGCGCTTTGAGGCTGGTCAGGCACGTAAACTAGCAGGCGGCGCGCAGATGATGTACTTGGGAACCGGATGGCTGCTGACGGAATCTCTGGTCATGACGAATCATCACGTGATCAATGCCCGCAACGAAGGTGAGGCCGCCGCATCAGCGGCAGATTTCCAGCTACAGGCGCAAGGCACTCTGGCCCAATTAGACTTCGACGGCGACGGTCAGGCAGGAACCGAACTGTTAATACAGGCACTCGAGGCCTCTGACGCAACGCTGGATTTCGCCGTGCTACGAATTCCGGCTACCGGACGAACCCCGCTTCGTCGTGCAGCTAAGGCAATTCAGATGGCTAACGATCCGGTCCCGGTAAACATCATTCAGCATCCTGGTGGGCGCAGCAAGCGTTATGGCATTCGGAATAATCTAGTGAGCGCAGCCACTGCCACAGAGCTTCGCTACTTCACGGATACCGAGGGCGGCTCCTCTGGCTCCCCCGTACTAAATGATCAGTGGGAAGTCGTCGCGCTCCACCGGGCCTCTACATATGTCTCCAACGTACAGTTTCAGGGTAAGACGACTGCCTACGTTAACCTCGGCACTCACCTGCCGGCGATCATCCAGGACTTACAGGCTCGTTTTCCCGCCCTTGCCGCCGAGATCGCGGTCTGAGGAAAAGGGAGCTTTGAAGTAATTGTCCTGCCAAAAGTGGGATCGTACGTCGCCTGTTTGTTTACGCGCAGCAATCTGGCGGGCCGGGCACGCCCTCAAAAGCTGACCCTCGCAACTAGCTTCCGAAACCCTTTGAGAGTTGGCCGGCAATAAACATCAAGAGAAAGATGCTGACCACAGCTGCGCCGACAGCGAGACCCACCAGCAAGAGGATTATTAGACCCACGAAGAGCCAGTCACTCAATTTTCCTTCACGTGCTTCGCTCGCCGAAACGGTTGCGCGCCGGCGTAACAGTTCGATGTTCTTCTGATTGGATTTCCACCACGCATCGAAGAAATCGCCGACCAGCGGCAAAGAACCCAAAGCATAGTCGATGCCGAGATTCAGTCCCATGCGCAGCAGAGTGACCTTCGGCACGCGGTAACGCACGGCTGACGTGAGTATATAAAGCGAAGCGAGCGTGGTAGCGGTGTCTCCGACCCCCGGGATAAGTCCGACTATTGCATCAAGACCGATACGCCACCCGAGAATGGGCACGCGGAAAAAATCGTCCATCAGCCAGCCCAATCGTTCCAGGCTCTCTTCAACTTCAATTTGCCGGCTCGACGCAAGACGTTTCCCCGGGGCTTCCATTTCTTTAAAGGCACGCATCACTTCAACGTATCCTCGTCATTTGTTGCCAAAAGAACTTGCCAATGCGAGCAAATGCGGTAAAAGCATTTCGATCGCTACTCTTCTGTTGCCCAGGCTTGGCTGGCAAACCGAGTGATGACGCCAATTCCTGATCGGGTTTGGCAATGTCTTCATCGCCCCGTTTGCTCGCCAGCCAGCGGTTAAAGGTACGAGCAACTGTCCTTCTTTGTTCGATCGGGGCTTCAGCAATAAATGCGCCACGAAGGTCGTCGAGTTCGGCGATCTCAAAGAGATTTGCCTTGTAGTAGCTTTGCAGGGCCGTGAAAAACCTTTCTTTACCGAGCAATCGTTCGAGCTCCACAAACATCATTGCGCCCTTTGTAGAAACAATCGCGGCATACTGAAATGAGTTGCGATAGTCGCGTGCCGGACGATTTGCATCCATATCTTCGCCGCCGAATGTTCGATAAACTCGGTACACTCCGAGCAATTGATCTTCACGTACTTCTGTTCCCTTTTCCTCGCCATAAATCTCTCTGTAATAAAGCAGGGCCGACCAGCAGGATAGTGCTTCGTCAAGCACCGGCTCGCGCGCCGGGTCATTTCCAACGGCTGCACCCCACCATTGATGAGCGACCAGGTGACCTACAGTCCACTCGAGACTCTCCTCCACGGAAGGACGTTGTTCTCGAATAATCTCCGGTAGGTTACGCATGGACGCGGAATCGAAATCGACGTAAAAAGCGCTGGCGATCACATCCAAACCGGCGAATTCAGTACTGCCGAGTCCGGCGACTAGCGGGGCCTCAGCGATGTTGATCGTTTTGAAGGGTGGTGGCCCGAAACGTGAAGCGAATACTCTAAGCGCGTTTGCTCCAGCCGCGAGTACCCGTTTACCCGCCCGCTCGTGCTCGGGAAGAAAAATTGATCTCAGTGTGGTATCACCAACCACGACTTGTTCGGTGTGCAGGCCACGGCCGGCAATGATGGCAAAGTCCCGAAGCGAGGCGCCGGCATAGGTTTTTGCTCGTCCGTCCTCGGACTTCGGTGGGAGATCTGTTGCCGAAGTGAAAATCATCACACCAGGGGCCGATTCAACACTAACCTCGTAATCCGCCACTTCATTGAAGATCACGTCACCTACGCTCGGCTCAATCCTGCGACGCCATTCGTCGCCATCGTACACGGCCAGTACTGGATACGCCGTGCCCAGGAGCATCAGTCCCCGGCACCGAAAGTTGACATCTCGGGCGCGTCGCGTTTCACGTTCACCGCGCAGGGCCGTGCTCACTTGCTTGATAACATGCGTGGTTATTCCTGTTTCCTCCGGATCGATTTCCGGCACCGTGCCTTTGAAGCGAACTAGGACTGCCACTGACGCTCCCGGCAGCACCGCTTCGCGCAGATTAACTCGCAGAGTCGTGCCTTGATCGTCCAAAGCGAAAGCCAGTGGTGCGTCGTCGACGACCGAGCGCACTTCCAGAATCTCGATTCGAGGCTCGTCAGCCTCCGCGTTTGAAGTCGGCCCAAAGCCAGCAGCCGTTGGACGGTTGTGCTGAGGTTCGAGACGCAGGTTGGAATAGAGATGAAAGTAGAGCGCAGTGTTTGAACGGTCGCCGCGATTGACCCAGCGCACATGCTCCGAGCCGGCATATGAACGCGAATCGAAATCCAGTTTCAGACTGATGTCGTATCGTGAGCGCTCGCCAAACTTGGTCGTCGTAGCCTGGGGAATCTGACTTCGCGGAAGCTCTTGCGCCGCGAATTGGCCTGGCATGACAGTCGCAAAAAGCGAGATGCCAAACAACAGACTCGTCAATGTATGTGATTTTCCTACGACTTGATTCATTGAATTAGAGTGACTGTCGTCGCTTAGACTTTGCCTCTGTCGACGAACGTGCCTTAACACGGCCCCGACCCTCGCTTATTACAACAGAGCGAATAATATCGCCTCGAGTAATTCTGTCCACAACATCGATGCCGGCGATCACTCTGCCAAAGACTGTGTAGCCGCCGTCGAGGTGGGGCTGAGGGGAGTGGGTCACAAACCACTGAGAGCCGCCGGTGTCTTTGCCCGAGAGGGCCATGCCAACTGCGCCGCGTTCGTAAGGCACCTGATTGATTTCGCACCGGACCGAATAACCCGGACCGCCATTCCCATCGCCGCGAGGGTCGCCGCCCTGTATTACGAAGTTTGGCACGACCCGGTGAAACGAGATACCTTTGAAGTATTCCCGCTTGGCTAGTTCGACAAAACTGTCAACATTTAGCGGAGCGTCCTCTGGCAACAATTTAATCGTGAACACGCCTTTTGTGGTTGAAACGACCGCTCGAACATCCTTACCTATCCGTGAGACCGCGCGCTCATAATCGGCCTGTGTGTTTCGCGTTTGTACCGTACTGATTCGCGCGGAGAAATCACCTGCGCCGTTTGCTTTCAGCAACGCCACTGCGCGACGTCGAATCAAGTGGTCCTGCGAGTCGAGCGCAGACCTAATCGCCTCGTTGTCGGCCGAGCTCTTCTGCTTTCCCAGCGCGTCCAAAATGGCCAACGCGGCATCGTTCAACTCGATGTCTCTCAACGCCACCGGCAGCGCTTCACGTAGCGCGCGCGCGTTAGCTTCATCTGGTGGAAGTTCGCCCAGCAACTCGGCCGCAGTTGCGCGGACAATTACATCCGGATCGCCGAATTGCCGGCGCAGCACCTCCGCAACGTCGTCTGATTTGAAGGCAGCATATGCTCGCATAATCTCAGGTAGAGCTATTGGCCTCCCTCGACGGGAGCATTTCGGCCCATCGAGGGAGGGTAGGCACAACTCATTTTTTAGGATGTAAACACCAAAAAACGGGTAAGGCGCAAGCTCGGCCCAGGCTTGAGACGAACTATATTCTAGATTTGGCACATCAAGCGGGTATCGCGGACTTGGGCAACACTTCGTACTGTAGTCGGCAAACTGCGCAGGGTCGATTCGAGCAAACGCAATCCATACTTCAGGGGCATTGTGACCGAGTTCTTTGAGCCATTCCACAGTTCGCTTATCGCTTGACTTCGCGCGCACGCGACCTAAGGCGACCACTATTTCCAATACTTCATTTATTTGTGATGGACGATCCACACGCTTCAATCGCAAAGATCGAAACTCGGAATAGAGCTTTTCGCCACGCGCCAGCAATGCGTCGGCCGCCCGGGCATCCTTTAGCGAGCCCAATGACCTAATCGCGCTCACTCGCACGCGAGAATCGTGATCCTTCAACGCTCGATTAAGTAGAGCATCAAAAGCAGCCTTATCTTCGGTCGCACCGAGCACCCGAGCGGCATTGGCTCGAACGATCGGATCGGGATCGCTAATCAGCAGTTTTCGCAGTTGCTCGTTTCCGTCCTTTGCGCGCAGACGCGCCAGCGCATTTGCTGCATCGGCTCGAATGCGCGGATCTGAGGAGGCCAGAAAGTCGGAGAGGACTCTGCCCGCACCCTCAGGACGAGCACGCAGAATGGCCGTTAGGCCAGGCAGTACTATGAGACGGTCCGGCTTTGTACGACTCTCATTCTCAAATTTGAGCATGCCCAGAATCGCGTCTCCCAGAGACCGCGCTCGAGCTGCTTCGGTTGAGGGGATCGCCGCGGCGATCTTGCCGAGTGCCTCCATAATTCGTGCTCTCAGCTCTGCCGAGCCTCGCATCGGAACGAGCTCACTGAGGAGAGCCTCGGCCGCGCCCTCAGATTCAGTCTCACCGAGCGCAAATGCCGCCATTGCCCTAACGCTTTCATCCTTGTCTTTCTGCAGCACAGATATGAGGGCTGGCACGGCTCGTTCGTCGCCGATACGGCCCGCAGCCAGGACTGCTCGTTCCCGCACAGACGGAGTTTGGTCCCACAACAAGCTGTTCAGATCCGCATCCCAGCGACGCTCATCTTCCGCTCGCACGACGCGCAACAAAATGTTTCGCGGGACTGGAGAAACCGGGGCCCGGAGCGCAAAGACGGGTTCCTGGGCGCAAAGGTTGGTGGCAGAAGCGATGACCAGAAGGCACGGTAAAAGGGCGCTTGCAGCACGGAGCTTTCGCGTCAGATCCGATTGCAAACTGAAAATCATTGCCATTCCAACTTTCGGACAGTTGTTCATAGCTGGCGCATTACTCTTCTCAACGCGCCTTTCGGGGGAGGTTGCTATCTATGTATCAGGGAGCGAGGGGCCTGGTGTCAAGGCCGAGGCATTTTCCATTTTCCATTTCTCATTTTTCATTTGCTCATCGCTTAACCATCCGCTACCGAGGCTTGTGAAAAACTGCGAGCGAGACCCACCAGCTACCGCGACTGTGTGAAAACTCTAAAATCCCACCCACGGCACAGTGGGTGGATGTTTCAGGTCCAGCCTACAAGAAAGGCGTCTGCTAGTGCCAAAATCCCACCAACGGCAGTTGGTGGATTATTCAAGTCCAACCTGTTGCTTGCTCACATTAAGATCAGACGAGCTACGAAGGCCGGACCTGAACAATCCACCTGCCCTCAAAAAAGGAAAAGGCGTCTCGCCAACTTTAGCGAGACGCCTTACACAACATTCTGGAACGCGAAATCAGTTAGTTTGCTACGCGTGAAACGTTAGCAACAGGCGTTGGCTTGACTTCCGCCGGTTTTGCCACATCTGGCTTCGCGGGAACATCAGTATTCACAGGCTTCATGGCGGAGGCATCGAGCGGTTGGTCTTTCTTGTTCTTCTCAGCAGCGGCGTTCATCTGAAGCATCTTGCAGCTGCCTTCAAAGATTCCGCCTTGTTCAATCACGAGTGACGGAGTCTGAATGTTTCCATTCACTTTCGCGGCCCGGCCCAGCTCAAGACGCTGAGTGGCAATAATGTCACCATTAATAGTGCCGTGGATTACGGCCACCGCCACCTCAATATTGGCATCGACTTTGCCATTGGCTCCAACAATTAGGGTCCCGCTGCTTGAGCTAACACGTCCCGAAAGGTGCCCGTCAACTCGCAACATGGCTTTAAACGTTGCCTCGCCAGTAACCTGCGTGCCATTACCCACAAAACCGCTGAGAGTGCCTTCCTTAATATCGCGGGCGATGGTTTCACTTTCAGTCATTGCTTTAGCGCCCGGGGGAGCAGCCTCTGCGGACTTGGTTTCCGTAGTTCCCTGATAAGAAGAGTAGGTTCGAGGCTGGGAGTAAGCCGATGCGTCCTGCTTTTCGGTTGAATGGTCGTGTTCGTCCTGATCCTTGGGGTTCTTTCCTATCCTGAGCATCATTAACCTCCGTAATTTGAGGGCGCGGTGAGTTTAGTCACAAGTGCCATCGGGCGGTAGAAGCAACAAAACGAACGCGCTGCCTTCCTGTCGTGGATTTATTACTAGCTTTGATGGCTAGCTGATTGGCCGACCGCCCGGAAGCGGGGACACCATCATAGACAAACTCGCCTGTAGGTGTCCAGCCTCTGCAACGAAAATGTAACACGGGGTGGATCTTGCCAGGTCACCTCGAGGTGATTGGCTTTCAAAAGGCAAGATAATTCAGTGTAATCCCTCAGGCTCCTACAACTCTTGCTTTGAACGAAGGCTTTGTCGCAGTTGGCCGCTCTGGCTTGGCTCCTTCTTCCAAATAGTTGCACTCACCTTCAAAAACGGCGCCGTCGCTGATCGACAGTAAGGGCGTATCAATATTTCCTTCAACTCTGGCCTGGCTCTGAAGCACTACTCGCTGACTTGCCCTGATATTGCCGTTGACACAGCCATTTATCAAAGCTACGCCCACCTCAATGTCAGCTTCTAACTGGTTTTCCTGTTCGCAGGCTGGCGACGTGGCGGCCGGCTTTTGGAAGGGAACGTTCTCCAGCGACCTTAGCCATCGCTCGAAGTATTCCCGGAGATCCACGAACAGGCCATCCGGCGACGGCTGCTCGACGGTAATGGCGCTTCTCGCCTTAACCTCGTATTGTTGAGTCACCATGTAACTTTGTTTTTTTAGATGGGCGGCGGGGCGATCAATTTTTCAATCTTGGTTTAGCCGACGATTTGCTCTTCAGCCATCATCGTACAGACGCCTTCAAAGATAGCGCCGTTCTTGATCTCGATTGATCGCGTATAGATGTTTCCGTAGATCCTGGCGTTTGGTCCAATTTCGACCCGCTGGTGGGCGATGACATCTCCCTTGACTGTCCCGTTGATGACCGCTACTGCGACATCCACGTGCGCGTTAACAGTGGCGCTGACGTCAACAATCAATGTTCCCTTCTTTGAATAGACTGTTCCCGCTATGTGACCGTTTACACGTATCGCGTCTCGAAAACTCACCTCACCAGAAAACTCAGGCTCACTAAAAAACGATCGCGATCGTTGGCGCACAGTCAAACTACCGCCGCTGCCTCCCAGTTGTCCGGAGGCCGTCCCGTCCACGTTGAGCATCCCCTTGTACTGAGCTTCGCCGGTGATTACCGGGAGTTTGGTTTGATAGCCTTTAGTGTCGCTGAGCGGTGGAGCCACAATGGGAGGGCTCGTCCTCAATCGCGGCGAGGACTGGACTGCCAAGTTTTGGAGAGCTTGAGGCTCGCCAGTTGGCATCCGCGCACCTGTATCCTGAAAGGCTCGGGGCGCCGCCGCTGCTCGGCCGCCTGGGCTGTTTGGTTTCCTTTTGACTTCAAACATGATGCGACTCTCCGACGAGAGAGTTCGTTGTTTTATTTCTTGTGAGAGTGAACCGCACTGACTGCACGACCCAGTCGAGGTTCTCAGCGAGCGCAAATGCCTTGATTGTGGCGCAAGGTACCACGGATCAAACTGATTTCACAAGAAGTTTTTGTGGCCAATATGAGTAGTATTTGGCTCAGGAGGCCCAAATAGCTATCAGCGCACTCCGGGTCTTCGTGGTGAACAACAGGTTTTACCCGGCGACACGGAGCACACGGAGGAGACAAAAGAGATGCCAAACGCAGCTTTCGCAGGCCGACTGGGCCCGCAAACCCTGGGACAGGACGCCATTTCGCTGTTCGTTGTAGTACTGAAGGCGGGACTAAGACGCCTGGAGCATTAGCTGTTCAGTGAAGCACAAAAAGAGTGGCTATTTCGTGTTTTGGATACTCGTGGCGAGGACGTCGTTGAAAACACAGATAGCCACACGTTTAGGCGCCGCGGGTAGCTTGACGTTAGTTAAGTCGACTGAAGAATTCCCCACGACCCTTACCGTGCCCAGCCTGGCCCATCCTTTTCCGAAGTCGAGATACACGGGAACAATCATAACAAAACTATCCGATACGCCAGACTGAGTTAGTCGACCTGATAACGAGTTATCGCCGCCAATTTTGTACTCGAAGCGGTACGCTGGCACTTCAGTGCCATAGACCCACTGATCGAAGAACCAATCCATCTTGCCATTCTGGTCGATATCCATGTCCTTCGTTATATGCTTCTCAACGATTCGTTTGAAATCTTCCGTGTCAACGTCTTTATTGAAATGTGTCTGGACGAAGTCTTTCATCATGGCTTGGAATCTTTGATCGCCAGTACGTCCGTCATACATCATCATCCTGATCATGTGAAGGATGTAAGCACCTTTGGGATAGATAAGATTCTGCGCTACGCTACCTGTCTTGCCGCTGTTCAACCGGTAGCCTTGCGTAACTGGTCCAACAGTGTATGGCTTGCGATCTCTTGTGAATGGCGACGGCTCTACAATACGTTTTCGTTGTGCTTCCCAAAAGTCGACAAATTTGTTCAGGTCTTTGCGGACATACCAAACGTAGATGGAAGTTGAGAACTCCGCGAACCCTTCACTCATCCATTGGTCGTGGTAGCTGTTCCACCCGATTATGTGTCCCCACCATTGGTGAGCAACTTCGTGGGGAGCAACGTAGCGCCAGAAGTTATTCGTTCCACCGCGTAGACCCATGAGTTGCGTTCGTTGTGTCGCGTCGATGAACGCCGTGTAGGGCATGAAGACAAGTGTTGGCCAGGCCTGACCAAAGAAAGCGGCCGGCTGTTGGGTCATTGCCAATCGCGTATAAGGAAGCTTGCCAAAGTAGACATTGTAAATCCGCATGGAATTCATCGCGTCGGCAATAGCCTGGTCGGCCATTTTCGTCGTAGAGATTGAACCCAGCGTGGTCGCCGTCTGAAGCCCCTCACGCTCAGCCTGCTCGATGGCCAACTGGATCTCCCTCAGCTCATTGGGAATCTCCTCATTTGCGTAAAACTCAATGTTATAGCCCGTCTCTGGATCCGCGAACTCCTTCTTTTTGAATTTCCCGTAATTGAATCCGGCGACTGCCAAATCAGTGGTCCCGCTGGTCCACTTCGTCACAGCCAGATCTCCTTCGCGACTGTCCGGGCCCGCCGGCGCGCCCGTTCCCACAAACGTCAAGCCCTTCGGATAGCGGAACGTCATGTTGAATGTTGCCCTGTCGCCAAACTGTGTACCGCTGTTGTTTGGGTACCAGGTGGAGCGTGGAATGAGAATAAAATTGCCTCCCCCTGAATCGCGTAAGGCATCGGAACCGGCATACTGGACGGTAAGCTTGTAAGTCTTTCCGGCCTCCAGCGGCTGAGGCATAAGGATCCCGAAATCAGCGTCCTCGTCTTTGCTCTCTTGAATAAAATTCAAGTCTTTGCCTTGCTCATCCTGTACTCGGCCAACACGAAGCGTGCGGTAAAGATTGAAAGGTAGAACTCGCGTTCCAGCGACCAGGACGCGGAAGGTTATGACGTCGGTCGCGGTGATCGTCGTGCCCTTGATTGAGCCGTCGATTTCATGACGTGTGATGTCGAAGATGCGGTGATCTTCCGAACTTGTCGCAGTGCCTTTTTGATATTCCGAGGCTTGATGGAACGCTGTCCAAAAGCCACCGTCGGTTTCGCCGTAGCTGAAGAGAAGCACTTCTTCGGGAGAAACCTCGGGGATTCCGAGCGGATCCAATATGTAAACGAGCTTATTGAAACGGCGGCCTTCGATGAAAGCATTGAAGAAGCCTGGACGCGGCGGACCATAAATATCAGCGAGAGTGCGCAATTCACGGTTATCACGCAGTCGCTTCCGCAGCAGAAGCTGGTTGTCACGGTAGAGGTCGCGGGCCCGGCTGGCCTGCGCCCCGCCATTGCCCATCGTTGCACCGGGTGACGCTTTTACTTCCTCCAGAGTCTTGTCGGTAAACCGCAGCACCAGATTAGTGAATTGCTCCGTTAGAGTCGTTTGATCGGTGAAGATTTTCAGACTGTTCTTTTCCACTTCGGTGGGTGGCACAAGGGTCATCTCGCCATCGCCGATGAACACACCACCTGTGATGCGTCCTTCGACAGGCGCCAGGAAATAGATCTCTCCACTCTTAAGAGTGAACGTCGCCCCTTCTCGCTTAAGGACGACGTTGTTCAAAGTCGCGTAGGCCCCGGTGAAATCTTGCGGATCCTTAGCCTGCTGTCTCAAGTGTTGATAAACGGGGTCAGCATTGGCCTTCAGTCCGGCAGCCGGCACCGTGACGGCTGCTTCAACCGGCGCAATCTCCAGACGCAAGTCCAGAGGCACAACAGCACCGTC
This sequence comes from Pyrinomonadaceae bacterium, assembly GCA_050748205.1. Taxonomy (GTDB): domain Bacteria; phylum Acidobacteriota; class Blastocatellia; order Pyrinomonadales; family Pyrinomonadaceae; genus PSRF01. The sequence goes on from JBOGOU010000048.1 coordinate 41,776, forward strand.
GTCGACCTTGATGTTTGCCTTTCTCAGCTCGCTGAAGCCCGTCGCCGTAATCACGACCGTGTAGACTCCGGGAGGTAGTGAGTCAACTTTGTAACGACCTTGCTCGTCTGAAAATGCCGTAAACGACTGATTGTTGATCTCGTCAGTAACCGCCACCACGGCTCCAACAATCGCAGCGCCTTTTGGATCGGTTATCTTGCCCTCGATCCGTCCGCCCGCCCCATGCGCCCGGCTAACAGGTAGCGTAAAAAGAGCGAGAGCAACAAACAGGGAGCTGATTAGTTTTCTCTTTGGATTCATTCATCCCTCCGGGGAAATTGTAGGACGCGGGAGTGTGGAAGCCAGGCAAACTCGGTTGACGTGGGCATTATTGGTGTAGCTTTAGGGCCAGTCAAGCAAGGATGTACTATCGGATTAGTTGGCTTGCAGGATCAGCCGAAACGAACAAAATCACTTGGTTGGAGCGATTGTGATTGCGCGCGGTAATTTGCAGGTCAGGAAGGTGGGCTTGCCCCCGCTCAACTTGGAACAGCATTCAAGGTCACTAAAGATCTTCCAGCTGAGTGATTTCTTCTGATGTGAATGCTGGTCCAGCTTGAGCGGGGGCAAGCCCACCTTCCTTACCTGTGAGGTTTTCGGACCTGAGTAGTTCTACTTTGAGTTGGATGGCTGTCAGAGTTGAGCCAAGCCCACCTTCTTGAGCTGCAAATTACCGTAATTGGCTTTTTCGGCGTCGAGGGCCATTGTCAATCGCAAACCAGGCGTGGCATGCTGATAGTACACAACATCATGAGCGGCGCCAGCAGTTTTTCAGAAAGTAGAATGAAAACAAGACTCCTTCGCCGGGTAGGCGAAGCGATTGAAGACCTCTCGATGATCCAGGACGGCGACCGGATAATGGTGTGCCTGTCTGGCGGGAAAGACAGTTACACACTTCTGGATTTGTTGTTGGATTTGCAGCAACGCGTCCCGGTACCTTTCGAACTCCTCGCCGTAAACCTGGATCAGAAACAGCCCGGCTTTCCTGCCACAGTGCTACCAGAATACCTGACAAGCCGCGATGTTCCCTTTCGCATTGTTGAAAGCGACACGTATTCCATCGTCAAACGTTTGGTGCCCGAAGGAAAGACTTATTGTTCTGTGTGTTCGCGGCTGCGTCGAGGAGCTCTCTACAACATTGCCGTGGCGGAGGAGTGCAACAAGATTGCCTTGGGTCATCATGCAGATGACATCATTACAACTTTTCTGTTGAATGTTTTTTACGGCGGCAGGCTCAAAGCGATGCCTCCCATCCTTCGTTCGAAAGACGGTCGCAACACAGTTATTCGACCCCTTGCGTATTGCCTGGAGTCAGATATCGCTGAATATGCGAAGGCGAGACAGTTTCCCATAATCCCCTGCGACCTTTGCGGCTCGCAATCAAATCTGAAGCGCGCGCGCATCATGCGTCTGATTGCCGATCTTGAAAGAGAGAATCCTCACATTCGCGGCTCGATGCTGACCGCGCTGAGTAAAGCCGTGCCCTCGCATCTGCTTGACCGTAAGCTCTTCGATTTCAGAAAACTTGCGCCTGCTACGGGCGACGTCGAGGCTGAGCTCGACCTTGTAGTGGGTCACGCCGACGAGGAATTCGGCGCGCAGTTTGTCTCCATTGTGAGCTAGACAGGTCGAGCGGGACGTTTCTTGCGCCGCTGAGGACCTTTATTTGCGCTTATGTCGCCAGCGAAGAAAAGTCGCGAGCTCGATTTAAGCGCCTTCCCGCCGGGCACTATTACGGAATTCACGACGCTCGTTTGCCTTGCCTGCATTTTCGATCTCTTTACCAGACAGCTAGGCCTCGCGACGCGAACGGCGTATTCCGAAATTAGACGCTACTCGCCGACAGTCGAAGAGTTGACTGCTCCGAAGGCGATGCGCCCTTTCTTTGATAGTGAAGAAAAGAACCCGCATTGTCCTTATTGCAACGCTGCAAAACGCTGGCACGCGCGCCTCGATACATTTCGCATCGAAGGTGGTAAAGGAACCGATGTGCCGCGGCGCGCCCTGCTCAAATCGCTCCCGACTAAGGACAATCAGTTTCAAATGATCGAAACCAAGTCTGACAAGCGCCGCGTCTTTTTTGGATGGCTCGAAACACAGGGCGGCAACCTGGATCTCGACGACGACTCCTGGTTATTAGGGGCTGCGCGTGTTTTTCTCGAACGCCTGGAATCTAAAACCGACTGGTCAGAGATGTTCGCTGGTCTAAGAACGGTGCGCCGATCGCGGCGGCTCGAGAAGGGATGGGAACGAGAGGGTTCGCGTCTCTTTCTCGCCCCTCCGCTCTACGACGAGGTTCTAATAGTGCAGTATCTGATAAGTCGATCGCACACCCACGGCGGGCATACCTTTGAAGGTCGAATTACATTGCTGGAGTTGATTCGCCGCTTGCGTTATTCGGGCTATCTTGGGGCGCAGGAAATCACGGAAGGCGATCAGTTTGAAATCCTCGACAAGCTTGTGGATAAGCTCTCCGGAGGGTCAGGTGGCGCGAAACTCTATCACGTGTTGGATCGGCGGGATTTTCTGGAGAAGGTCAAGTCAGTCTACTCACGCTATGCATCATAATTGGCTCAACGAGACCAGCAAGGCGAGCACTCATCTCGACGAGCATCACTCAATTACGGAACCGGGAGCGGTTCGAGCGGATGCTGGCATTCAACTCGACGAGCACCACTCAATTACGGAACCGCTCAATTACGGAACCACTCAATTACGGAACCGCGAGCGGTAGCGACCGGATGCCAGCACTCAACTCGACGAACACCGCTCAATTACGGAACCGCTCAATTACGGAACCGCGAGCGGTAGCGACCGGATGCCAGCTTCAATCTGGGGGAGCGTGTCAATCCAGCGGTTCGCCCTGATCGTACAAAACATACGCTATAGCACCGCCCAACTGTTCGTCAGTCCAGAGATAGCGTTTGCTGCCGCGATGAACCCAGGGACTTCTCTTACCGCGCCAGCAACCGGCCTCCTTCATCTTGCGCGTTGCATTTGCTTTGAGTGCGATCAGAACCAACTCGGGATCGCAGCTAGCGGTAACTACGGTGTGCACGTGATTGGTGCGAATATTGAAGGCCCATAAGCGCCATTTGCGAACTTTGCAAGTCTCCCGCACTGCGTCCTCAACCGCTGCTCTCTGTTTGCCGTCTAGGTTGACTGGTCGTTGTGCCAGTAAACGCCTATTGTATTGTCGCCTCGCCTCGTCAGGTGGCAACTTTGGAGTGCCGTACACGTTGTGGAAGCGGTCGACAGATCCAGACCTTCCATGCAGCCAGGTGCCGTAACTGCGAAATGTGATCAGATAAGCAAGAGGAATATGGTCGTCTTGAAACTCGCGGTGAGGATTCATGATTGGCTCCTAATGTGAGATGCTTTCGAAATTGTAACTTGAAGTGCTCGGCAGATTAAGGGAACACTCGGTTAGTTGAGAGCTAGCATCCGGTCGCTACCGCTCGCGGTTCCGTAATTGAGCGGTGCTCGTCGAGTTGAGGGCCGGCATCCGGTTGCTACCGCTGTGGTTCCGGAATTGAGTGGTGTACGTGGAGGATGATCAGTTGTTCAAGTCTGCGAGGTTCTTGAGACGCGAATCATTCGCCTCTGCACCCAAACCGTAACCATGATCATGCTCAAGCCCAGCAATGCCAGGACGAAGGGAAAAAATACTGAGTCTTGGAAGATCTGAAACGCCAGGTGTCCCAGGTAAATATAGAAACCAACGGCCCCGAAAACCATGAACGTTGCCCGTTTCAGTTTCACAGCAATACCAATCAAGCCAAGATTGATCAGCGCGTAGACCAGACGCTTCAACTCCGAATTGGAATTCATGGACGTCAGGCCGCCCCAAAAGGCCATTAGTCCAAACAAGTAACACCAGAAAGCGAAATCCTCAGAAAGAGGCGCGCCCCGCTTTCGCAAAACTCGCTCAAGTAGATAACCGACAGTCATTGTGATTAGGCCGACTGCTACGCTAACCCACTGGCGCGTCTGCCAATCGAGATAGTTTTGCCCGTATATCAACGCGGCAATATCCATCGAGAGAAACCAAAAACAAAACGCAAGGGGGGCGGTCAGGAAACCAAAGTGCACAAAGCGAAGGGTGAGCGCGGCCGCAGCTATGGTCGTCAACTCCATAACTATCCACGAGCCATGAATTAGAGGATAGAAGTCTTCATAAGATCCGGGGTCCTGCGCCGGCCAGAAACCTGTCATTTTTTCTACCGTGTAAGTCAGCAGCGGTATCAGGCTTACACCCACAGTGATGAGCAATCCGCCGCCAACAACAAAACCTTTACGACGCAGCCAGGCTCCCAGGCTGAGAGCCACGAGCATGTAGACTAATACCGTGGCAAAGATCCCTGGCGGTCCTAATGCGTTCCATTTATCACCGAGAAACCAGGCGCAGGCGGAGATCATCAACATCGCGCCGAAGTAGTAGGCGACAGTTACGAGGTTGAATCCTTTGCGCTGTTCAGGCGCCGGGACCTGAGGCTCCCTGACCAACAATTGATTGAAATGTTGGTCATAACCCCAACGCACAAGATTATCGGCATCAGCCTGCGAGAGGACACCTTCGGCCGCAGCACGTTGAATGTCAGCTGGCGAGAAGACAATTTCTTTCTTGTCGGATGGTGGGGGATTCTCAGTCATTTAGGTTTCGCTTGCGAGTGCGATTCACCTACATCAGAACAGTAAGCGCTAGCGGCGCCCGCATCCACTAAGGCTTCGCGGGTACTTTGTATTTATCAATTAACTGCTGGAGCCCTTCAGTCGACTGGTTGTGCCGATACTTATAATAGGTCGTGACAGCTTGCAAGATTTGATCGTACAGCGGCTTGAATTCAGGTTTTCCTTGCGAGGCGCCCAGAGCATGTGCGTATAGATCGATTACCTTGTCCATGAGCTCGGTTCCCTTTTTCAAAGTCTCCTCTTTCGCCTTGCCCTCGGGCATGGTTCGATAAGCCTGTGCAACTTGCTGATACTCGTCGTCGACAATGCTTCCCAGGAGAACATAGCTGGTTGGATCGCCAGGATTCAATGCAACCGCCTTATCTATCCGCGTTTTCGCTTCGGCGGGATTACCGCTGATCATCGATAGAAGCCCCACACTCTGATACAACCGCGGCAGCAACGCCTGCTGGTTGGCCCATGAGGCATCGTCCAGGTTTGCAGGTTTCTTGTTCGCCTCGATCATCTCGATGCTCTTCAGGCCATACTGCAGGCTCACCGCCACATATTTTCCGTTTTGCCGTTTGGCTTCTTCAGTACCGGCAATCGCCATCTGTGTCAGGATACCAACACTGTCTGGCTGTTTCACGAGGGTGACTGCAGCAAAACTGAAGGCGTCGTCGATTCGTTTCGCTTCCAGCAAGGAGTCAAAGACGATTGGCTGAATAGCCTCCCGTTCCTTGTCCGCGGTAAACACGTTCTGGAAAGTCTCCGTTAGCGCCAGCCTCTGCGTGACGTCCGGCACCGCTGCAATCTGGCCGGCGATATATCCTGCAAGTCCTAACCTGACAGTGCTCTTCGGATACTTCTTGAGAAACTTTTCCGCGGCTACAAGCTTTGCAGCGGCGTCTGGCTCGGTAGTGATGGCATTCGCAGCCTTTGCCTCAGCCTCGGGGACATTTGACGCATTCTTGTCTGGCGTTTTGCTTTCCTGAGTTTGCGGATAGGCAGTGGATTGAGCAAACGCAACACAGCCGAGGCAGACGACGAGCGCCAATGCGGAAACAAGTCGTAACCAGAACAAGGATTTCGCTTTCATTTTCTCACCTAAAGACGATTGGATTACCAATAAAGAGTTGGGGAACAGCCAAGATTTTGCTTTAAGGAGGATGCGCCTGGCAAGTCGTTAAACTATCCGGTGAGAAGATAGTGAGAACTTGAGGATCCTAGCACTCAACTCGAAGAGCACCGCTCAACCACGGAACCATTTGCGGTAGCCAATGGATCCCAGCACTCAACTCGAGGAACACCGTTAAGCGTTGCTGTTGTGTTACGTGCTACTGCGGAGGTGTGCGCCGGTATTGATGGGTGATCGGACGACGGCGTCCAATGCCTATGGCATTTCGCGAGATTATCAGGGTGGGAGGCAATTGCCGCCGCTTGAATTCATTCGCCGGCGATTCCACTCTATTGAGAATGTCGTAGACGAGCATCGTATCGTTGCCGGCGGCAATAATCTCTTCGGGAGTCGCCTTCTGTTCAAAGTACATTCGAAGTATTGGATCGAGAGTGTCGTAGGGTGGCAAGGATTGATCGTCAAACTGTCCGGGAGCCAATTCTGCCGAGGGGCGCTTTTCAATGATCGAGGCTGGAATGATCTCCTCCTGCCGATTGAAATGGCGAGCCAGGGCGTAGACTTCTGTCTTTAAGACGTCACCGATTACCGCCAAGCCTCCATTGGTGTCGCCGTAGAGAGTGCAGTACCCAAGCGCAAGCTCCGATTTGTTGCCGGTTGACAATAACAGGCGGCCCTCGTCGTTTGAGATAGACATCAGGATATTTCCCCGCAAACGCGATTGTAGGTTTTCGGCAGCGCGTGAACTGCCGTTAGCCGTGGGTGCCGGTAGCTTTAGCTCCTTCAACAGGACATGAAATGCTTCGGTAATCGGTCGCTCGATGACATTCATGCCGAGCCGTCGTCCCAGCTCAAACGAATCCTCGACGCTCGAGCGGGATGAATAAGGCGAAGGCATTGTGACGGACAAAACGTTCTCCGCGCCCAGAGCTTGACAGGCGAGCGCGGCCACGATGGTCGAATCGATTCCTCCAGACAAGCCCAGCACTGCTTTAGTAAAACGGTTCTTGCGTGCGTAGTCGCGAATGCCAAGCACCAGCGCGCTATGTACTGTCTCGATATCGTCGCCAGGTAAACAGCGCTCATCTCGCACGCTGCAATCGAGATCGACCGTGCCGAAGAATTCTTCAAAGGGAGGCGCCTGCAAAACGATGTTGCCTTCGCAATCGGCAACGATGCTGGCGCCATCGAAAATGATCCCGTCGTTGCCACCCACCAGGTTTACAAAGACGATGGGTATTCCCGCTGCCTTTGCCCGATGAGACACCATCGCGCAACGCTGCCCCATCTTTCCTTTGTTGAAGGGAGAGGCGTTGATCGAAATGAGCACCTTGGCGCCGAGCTCGATTAGTTCGTCCGCCGGATCTGCGGCATAGAGGCGCTCTCGCCAAAATGTCTTATCATTCCAAAAATCTTCACATACCGCGATTCCCAGTTGGGAGTGGTCGATTGGGAATAAGCGCCGCTCAGAAGCAGGTTCGAAGTAGCGGGGATCATCGAAGACGTCATATTCCGGCAGGAGAGTCTTGTCGGCAAACCCAAACAGCTTCTTGTTACTAATAATTGCAGCGGAGTTGTAGAGTCTGCGGCCCGTGGGCCGGCCCGTTGGTCGCACTGTGCCGATAATCGCGGTTAGACCTTCAGTTGCGGGAATGATTTTGTCCAGAGGGTCCAATGCATGCTGCGCCACGTCCCGGTCGAGAAACCAATCTAGGGAGGTGTAGCCCTGAATACAGGTTTCCGGCAACACCACTAGATCCGAGGCGTCTTTCCTCCCCTGCTCAAGCGCCCGAATGATCCGTGCAGTGTTGCCCTCGTAATCGCCGTTGGTTGTGTTTATTTGGCCGATGGTGACGCGCATCTATGCGAGCCTTGGTCCTTCTGGAAATCGATCCTGGCTAGATAGATCGTGCACCTTTCTCATGCAGATGGCAAACTGAGAAACTGCACATCTGTCAATTTCCATTTGTCATTTCTCATGATTTCTCATTTGACATTGCAGGAGTGAACGGGCCTCTAGTTCCGAGGTACGCATGCGTTA
>JBOGOU010000049.1:0-9352 GCA_050748205.1 Pyrinomonadaceae bacterium
TTCCATCACAATGTCGTAGCGTACCCCGGCCGTCAGTGCAATCTGTCCGCTCCACTCCGTCGGACCTTGGTCAATCCATTTGTCGATTAGTAACTGCCCATTCACCCACAGTCGCACTCCATCGTCGGTTAGGGTATAGAAGGTGTAGGTCTGCGAATACTGCGGCTCAACCCTCCCAGTCCAGCGTGTCGTGAACGTGTCTACGCCGATGGCCGGATCAGGCGTGTCGCCGGCCCAGTCAAAATTCACCGTCGCATCGGTGCGCGTCACCTTCAGATCGGTGAAATTCATGTTGTCGAAATACTGCCCCTGGAGCCCGACTCCAGATGTCAATGGAACTGTCGCTATGACCAGCAACTGCCCGTTGCGGTAGCCGTACTCCTTCTGCGGACTGGCTGTCGCCCCACTGGCCGCATACTCAGCCAGCAACTCGCCATCCATGCCATAGATCTGCCACTTTTCGACACCATCAAGTTTGCGTCGAGTGCGCTGGCCGTTGGCATTGTACGTGTACTCCTGCCACTGATTGTTTCCGCCCCAGGCTTTGGTCATCCGGTTCTCAGCGTCGTACACACGGCTGCCCGCGCCCGTGTAGGTGTCGGTAGTCAAATTACCGGCGTTGTCATAAGTCATCACACCTGACTGTCCACCAGGAACACCAAGGCGATTGTTGGCGGTGTTTACAGTGAAGTCTTTCTTGTTGATGCGTTGACAGTACTCACTCCAAACATTACTGGAAGGGAAGACCGAACAAGAAATCGAAGTGGAACTCAACGAAAGCAACGCTCGCTGCCGTAGGTAGTTGAGCGAGTCGAGGAACAATAAATACGGTGCAAGTTTTAGAGCCTGCGTTACAAGTTAAACCTGAGATTACCGGCGTTCGAGAGCGTGAACCCGGCATCCCTTGGAAATACATTGTGCTTAAAAGAGAAGGCTTCTTTTCCGTCCGACCAAATTACATTGTCTCTATCCTCTTGCCGTAAGGAATCATTCCAGTCGAAACGAAACATCCGAGGACGTGCAAAGTAGGTTCGAAAGTTTACCAACGTGTCCGCTTGAAAGGACACGGTTTCGACCCGAAGGCTCCCTGAACTAGCCACAAGGGATGGATCGCCGGGAAGAATTCTTACCTCGCCAGAATCCTGATAGTGCGAGACAGTCGAGTAGCGAGTTAACATCTCTTTAAGGATTATCCGAGCGTCGGACTTAGCAGTCTGAGCATAGCCGAAATTGTCAAAACACAGCAAAAGGGTGACTAGTGCCGTTGCAAAGCTCCCACGATTTTTCGCCAGTATCAACCTCGTTACCCCCATGCGCCAAATGCCTGATGTTACCTCAATGTGCGATATGATTCGGAATAACGTTAGCCCGTCGGCGTTGAGTCTTAAACCATTTTGTGGAGGACAATGCCTACCTCAAATAAGATCTAACCTATTTTTTCCGCGGTGTTGTCGCCATTTGGTAAAAGCCTTTTGAAACAACCTGACCAAGGGCAGATTGTATTTGCTGGCGCATCGCAGACATCTCTGCGCTGGTCGGTGGTCTGCTTTCAATCGCGCTGTGAACGACCGCCTCGGCTACACCACGTGCAACATTTCCTGAGAGTGAGTAGACCTGCCAAGGTCTGTGCGCCGGAGATTGGCCATCCATGGGCGTATGCATCGCCATGCCAAACTCGTAAAGCGCCGCTTTCACAAAATTCCTCCACTGTGATCTTGGCACGTTTTCTGCTTCTGCGAAAAGCCGCTTCGCGATCAAAAGCTTTCCTGCGATAAAGTCCGTGGCCGCTCCCATCGCAAATGCCTTTGCAAGTTCTAAACCATGCTCTTCCACTCAAGGCCCTGGCACCATCGCATGTTTGTATGCTTCTCCGGGGATGAGGGTGATTGGAATTACTCCGCCTATCGCATCCACCTCCCTGCTTCCCGCCTGCACAGCTCCTAAGAAGTCCGGGTCCAAACCTGGTAAAGAATATGCGAGAATCTCGTCGTGCGTTCCGGGCGGCCATAGTGCCGACGTTAACTCCATGGCCACTGCGCTTTTCTGCATGTCTATCCAGGATTCGTCATATGACACCGCGGAGAACAGGTTGCCATAAACGCCAAGGTCAGTTTTAGTAAAGCTGCGATCAACCGGCTCTCTTGAGCCAATCATCCCGCTAGGATCGGTTGCGTTTAACGGGTCGTTGCCCACATAAGCATACCTGTTCCAGGTCTGCGGGTTACCGGCGCTGGCGCTGGCCATCAACGGGTCAACGGAAGTGAAACGGCCCTGGGTGTTTGAGTAGTAGCGCGCCTGCGCGTAATCCAGCCCGCTCTCTGTGTCCCTCTCGTAGGAGGTGAACTTCTGGCGGACGGTGTCGGCGGTGTAGCCGAGCGCGGTGGTGCGTAGGCCTTGCGTCGCAATTAGCTCTTCGCCGAACGGCAGATAATCATGCCGCTTCGTTGTCGCTAGCGAGCCCGTCTTATCAAAGACCATGCGCGGCGTGCCCAACTGGTCCGCCACCAGCCAGTTGATGGTTGCGCCCAAAGTAGTTGAGATCGTTACGTTCGTTAGTGTAGAACCCGCCGAATACAATGCCGTGTCCACGAGCAGCGGATAAGTGGGGCCCACAGAACTCGTGTAGAGCAGCGCACCATTCTTGCGGTACATAACTATGCCGCCTTCCACGGCTACCCGCAGTTTGTCTCCCGCGGCATACGTCCCCACCGTTCCTCTGCTTGTTCCTGACTCATAAACAATCAGGTTATAGGCTTCGTTCATCAGCAGGCCGAAATCAATGGACGTGTAGTGCTGGTTCACGTCAGTGTCGCTCAGACCAAAGAAGCGCGCCAAGTTGATGTCTGCACCTACGGTCGTCTCCACGTAGCCGTCTCCCGATGTGATCGTCTGCGTTGAAACTGCCCCGGAATTTCCCCAACCGGTGGCCGCTGTCTTCGTCAAACTATTGCCTGAGACTGAAACGCCTACGGCATTTGTCCAGGATACGTTCTGGCCGAGGTTGCCCGAGATGACAACACTTGAGATCGTGCTGTTGTTACTGCATCTCTCTATCGCCAGGTGCTGCATCTCTCTAAAGACTGGGGCGGGCTCGCCGAGCGGAACTCGCTGATGAATGAGATCTTAGCTTACGCATTCCCAACTTCGCCGAAGTTGACTTCAACGGCCTAAAACTCATGCCCCTGAGGAGTCTCAAATGTGTTCAGGTACCTAACTTCAACTTCGGAATTCAGGATTAAAGGTCTACCCAGAGTTGCTCCTGCCTCCTCGTTTTGGAGACTATCGTAGACGCTGACCACAGTGCCGCTGCCGTCGAGATTAGCGCTCTGCCTTCTGTCGATTGTTGGCGACGTATTGAAACTGAAGATTGCGCAACTTGGAATCAATGGCGATGTCGCCCGCGTCGTCGTAATAACTAGCGCGCGACGTGAGGCCATTAGTCGCTTTGAGTGATATCAGAATCTTCTTTCCCTAACTTTGCTGACGTTCCTTCTTAAGCGCTGAGGTATTCGGGACGTTCGGCCCGTACGGCAAACGTTGACTTTGCTTGGACCGAGGTCAAGCTGACTGAGTTAACGGTTAGCTTGCTTTACAAAAATTGAATAAATACCTTTATCACCCAGAAGAAATCCTTTCTCTGTCCCAACTAAATTGACATCATAGAAATGTTCGTCCGCCGCCGGGATCCTGAACCAAGTTACTCCACTATCAGTGGTCTTGAGGAGCTTTCCCGTGCCGGCTGGTCCAGCTATCATGAGCCCGCGTCTGTTATCGGCGAAGACAACATTAGATGGCACAATTTCTTCTGCGGTGCCGCCACTCTGGCTATTGACCTTACTGTGGAGGACGGCCCAAGTTTTTCCGCCATCATGAGTTGACAGGTTCTCAAACCAGCTCGTAAATATCCAGCCGCTTTGGTGATCCACAAAATGAGCGCCCGTAAGTGCCGGTCTTTCTCCGGTCTCCTCTTGTCGTGGGATGAAACGTCCCATGTCTTTCCATTTTTCCCCACCGTCATTTGTAAACACACACCCAGCGTCGCCAAAAGCTACCCCCTTGTTATTCCAAAACTCCATGTAGGTGAATCTCCCAATTAGCCGTTTCAACTCCTTGGCTTGCCACGTCACGCCTCCATCAGTAGTTTGCCAAATGCTTGCGACTGAAATCTCTTTACGATCTCCTGAGATGGCATTGTTCACGATAGGTTCGTCGGCAAGCTTTGGTCGAAATTCCCCGCCAGCGAGCCAGCCGTGCTTTTCATCACGAAAGAAAACGCTCGTAAAGCCCCCATCGCTGTTACTCAGTGGTGGCCGTGAGGTGGGTCTCCAGTTCAAGCCTCCATCCAGACTCTTATAAAGGCCGCGGTAGGTGATGAACCATCCAGTTTGAGGCGAGATCATCGAAACACTTTGAATGGCATCAAGTTGCTGGCGCTGAGCGGATGGCAATGTATAGACTTGCTGCCAGTGTCCGGAGCTGTCCGCCAGCCAAATCGACTCTGAATCCCATATCCAACAATGCCCCTCTGGGCCACAACGAATATGGTCCAGCGGTTTTGTTTTAGGAAGCTCCTGTATCAGTCTCAATTTCCAATCGCCGTCATTGATAATGGAAACTGAACTAGTGCTCGGACTGGAATTCTTGATCTTATTTGTGGAAAGACCGCTCGAAAACTGGCACGCGACGGCGTGGAAACAGACTAGAAGTAAGACTGCATAGCTCGTCATTCGACCGACCATATCTATCTCCTTGGCGTCTTCCATCCCTTAGCTGTCCAATACGGGAGCCTGTCGTATGTTTTGGTTCTAGGACTCGTTTGCATAAAGTCCGTGTTAGCGGCGCGAAAGTCTCCTTGTCGGAAGGCTCGTTGACCTCCAGGTTGCGCGACACCTCGCCAAAAATTGGCTACAGAGTTCGAACCAATTGCATCAATGTTCTTCAATTGCTCTATCATGAGTCTTGCTCTTATGTTGTACATGGGGTAGTTAAGTTGGTTAAGACGCTCAACCCCAGTCGCATAGCCTACCGCCTCCCCTTTAGCAGCAGCCTCTAATGTTTTATACCTACCCGAATTGACGTCGTTCATGAGCGCACTGATCATGAAGTACGACTCGTCTCTCAGTTGTTTCAGAGCCGCCTGCCCTTCAAAGTGGATGCTCGGTGCGCCTTTCTGTTCCTTTGGAAGCTGATCGAAAGACAATGAAGGATAGCCGTCAATATCTCCTGTTCCCACTTGAAATTCTGTGCCTTCGCCTAAGCCGACAGCGACAAATATTCGCGTCCTTTCATCCAGTTTTTCCACGTCAATCGTGGGATTGTGCGTTACTTGGTCGACATCCGATATGCGGGCGGCTTCCTGCATGTCTATCCACGAATCATTATATGACACAGCAGAGAACAGGTTGCCATAAGCGCCCAGATTCTTTTGATGGTGGTACTGGGCCACCGGTTCTTTAGTGCCAATCATGCCGCTGGGGTCGGTGGCGTTCAACGGATCGTTGCCTACATAGGCATATCGATTCCAACTCTGGGGGTTACTGGCGCTGGCGCTCGCCATCAACGGATCAGCACCCGTGAAGCGGCCTTGCGTGTTTGCGTAATAGCGCGCTTGCGCGAAGTCCAGCCCTGTCTCGCTGTCTCTCTCGTAGGAGGTGAACTTCTGGCGGATGGCGTCGCCCGTGTAGCCGACCGCAATGCTCCGTCCGCCTACGCCGGCGAAGAGTTCCTCACCGAACGGCAGATAATCATGCCGCTTCGTTGTCGCCAGGCTGCCCGTCTGGTCAAAGACCATCCGCGGTGTTCCCAACTGATCCGCCACCAGGCAGTTGATGCTCGCAGAACTTCCCCCATCGCTGAGATTGCCGCTCATAACAACTCGCCGTTCCGGCGCTCGAGAATCTACCGCGCATCACTCAACTGCTTGGTTTCATTCCCTATACAGACTGCGAGCGTTAATGGAAAGGCCCAGAATGCGCCATAAGTTTTTTAGAAGCGGCCGGAGAGCTCAAGGTGAAAGGCCACTGTCGTTGTGCGTCAGAAACTCACTGAGGGCATCAGAAACTGCTTGATCCTTGTACACTGAACCGTCGGCGAAAAGGACCTGATCTACAAGGAGAAAGTATATTTCCACCATTTTTCCTTCGAAGAACGTTTTCGAATCCTGTTTCAGTTGGTCCCGAAACTTATCGGTCAAAGGTAAGATCTCATAATTATGTTCATCCTTCATCGAATCTAGTACACCGCCTGGAGGCATTAAGGGTGCTGTACCCCACTGTAGAACAGGGAGAGTTCCACCCGCCCCCTTGAAAGTCCAAGAAATGACGGTGAAAGTTGCAATCGGTTTAGAAGATGCGTTTCTGACTCTGTATCTTATGGACCTCTTGCCTTTGTCAATCCTAAGAAGACAGGCCGCTTCTTCGATTTTTAGCGGAGAATTTGGCTGATTAACCACAACAATCAAGACCTGCTCTCGTGGCACTTCAACGAACTGAGTTTTCTTTTGGTTAAGGGACCTGTTTTGCCCGAAAACTGTCCAAGAGAACAGCTGTAGGATTATTAGGAGAATTCCTCTTGTCATATTACCTCCTTATCGATCTAGGGCACTGGAAGCACTTTGGATTCGGTTTCTCCGATAAGAAGCCGAATCTGTATCTTAGTAGTAATGGTCAAGCGTTCAATGCCCGCCCTTTGGTCTTGTCTGTAGAGACTCTTATAGTATGCCGACGCTTGCACCGATATTGGCTTGTTGCCCGCCTTGAGATCTTGTGCTCTCAAATTCAGAAGAACTCTAAGCCTGTCACCTTCCTCATGTTTCCGGACAGCTGGAAGCCCGGTTGGCGTCTCAACAAGTTTCCACCTTCCGTCCTTGGTTGCAGTGACTTTAAGACTATCGGGGACCCAACCATCGGTGTTAAAACCCTTGAATGTAATGCTTATCGTGAAGATGCTTGACCTCGGATCAACCCCACCTTGGTTAACATCCATTATGTATTGCGAGGGGTTTCGCGCGTAGTCGTCGGGACTTGGGCCACCTTTCCCAACGGCTGGTGAAGTCGGATCGGCTCCCCAGTCTCCCAGAAGCTCTAGATCACTAACTCTCACCTCAGGCTTCGAGCTTGCTATCAATTGCTCGAGACTTGCAATTTCATTAGCGAGCGCCCGTTCCTGCATCTCGATCCACGAATCGTCAAATGAGACAGCGGAGAACAGGTTGCCATAAACGCCGAGGTCAGTTTTAGTGAAGCTGCGATCAACCGGCTCTCTTGAGCCAATCATCCCGCTGGGATCAGTAGCATTTAACGGGTCGTTGCCTACATAGGCATACCGATTCCAACTTTGCGGATTACCGCTGCTGGCGCTCGCCATTAACGGGTCCACCGAAGTGAAGCGGCCCTGCGTGTTTGAGTAGTATCGCGCCTGCGCGAAATCCAGGCCGCGTCATCATCAAACGTTGTGGTTAAACGATCCACCGGCAGCCAAAGCGGTCATATCCGTTGGCCTGCGAGCAACTTGCGCCACTGTTTTCCTGAGCGGTTTGCAGACGGTTAAGGGGGTCGTAGTTGAAGTCTTGTGGGTCGTAAAGGTTAGGGCGCGAGCGTCGTTCCCATATTTCTGACGGTACCATTCATACAACTTATTCTGCAGATTCTTGCGGTGTTCTTTCTTCGCGACATAAGCGTAGTATGCCCACACACCATTATTCTTGTAGTCTTCTTGCACCTCGCGCGGCATCAATTCGACGAACCCAAGCTTCGTTATGTCGATTAGCAGGAAGTATGCTATGTCGCCCACAGTCGTCTCCGGGAATTTAAGCGTCTCTGCCGGATCAGGTATTCTAGTTGTGTCAGTGACCTTCTTTATGAGACACGGAACTGCCGCGTCACCTGCGTCCATGAAAGCATCGTAGGTAGGATCTTCTCCCCTGTCACCGTGGAAGGGATATAGCTTGATATCCCGAATACGGTCGCAGATCGCCCCAGCATCCTGAGGCCGACTGCTACCTCCGATGGACGCTGAATTGATGGGGGTATTCTTGTCCGTTTGTTTTGCGCTCGGTCCACTCCTGGGCGCTCTACTACATGAGATGAAATTACTAAGAAGAAAACCTACAGCCAGAATGCCTAGGATCCGGTGCTTTGGGTATGCACTCCTCAACACTGGTTTGAGAGGCTCCAGAGCGGGTTCGCCCCTACTTATCGTATATCGCTTCATTATAGGTGTGCCTCCAGAGCGTTAACAGCCCCTACTAGGAGGGCTGCTTCGACGCCTATCAGACTAGCCTGGCCTTATCGCGAGGAGTCGAGTGCCACGATCTTCAAGTAACCGAAGCGGGACTCTCTCGGGAGGGCGGTCACCGGGACGCGGGGAGGTCCTCACTGGATTGGGATTGGTACCCCCGTAGAAATGCGAAGGACCATCGAAAGCGAAGACTGTTCTGTCAAGTCTGTTAGCTAGCCACTGACCAATAGAGAGCGAACCGCCCGCGCTAGCGTTACAAGTGTTAAGCTTGATGTAAGCATCTTTGCTTAGGTTCGCATTCGATAACTGCGGGATGTTCGAGTGATCTACATTGGTACCCGGCGCGTGTTGCTCCCCAACAAAGAGCATAATATTTGATCCATGTCCGACGTACTCGACACCGTCAAGAATGCCGTTGTTAGTTAAAGCATTAGCAAAATCTTGAAAGCCCGATGCTCGTTGCACGACCACCGCATAACCTTGACCCTCTAGCTCCTCCTTTTTAGTCTGAGCCACACGGTCAAAATTCGTGCCAACGTTGAATCGGAGAAGCCCAGGATCGCCGACGATTATCAGAATTGTCTGCTGTCGTTGAGCTTGTTCCTGCATCTCGATCCACGACTCGTCATATGACAGAGCTGAGAACAGATTGCCATAGACCCCGAGGTCAGTTTTAGTGAAGCTGCGATCAACCGGCTCTCGCGTTCCCATCATCCCGCTGGGGTCAGTCGCATTCAATGGATCGTTGCCCACATAGGCATACCGATTCCAACTCTGCGGATTACCGCTGCTGGCGCTCGCCATTAACGGATCAACGCTGGCAAAGCGGCCCTGCGTATTTGAGTAGTAGCGCGCCTGTGCAAAGTCCAGCCCTGTCTCTGTGTCTCTCTCGTAGGAGGTGAACCTCTGGCGGATGGTATCTGCGGTGTAGCCAACCGTTGTGCTGCGGCCACCTGTGCCAGAGAAGAGCTCCTCACCAAACGGCAGATAATCATGCCGCTTCGTGGTCGCCAAGCTACCCGTCTTGTCAACAATTATTCGCGGCGTGCCCAACTGATCCGGCACCAGCCATTCAAAAGCAACTTGACTGCTGCTTCCGGGTGGATACAGTCGC